>RZYK01000081.1 GCA_009930355.1 Campylobacterota bacterium
TTCTTCAGCCCATAAAAGATCAATCTCTTTTGTAGGAATATCAAGGCTTAATAACAGTTCATCTACTAAATGCAGTCGTTCAATGGGTTTAAGAGTAAGAGCTTCTTCAACAATAGACACCACAGCCTCCTTTATAAAATCATCACTTATTCTGTTGTCATTATAGCTCATTTGAGATAAGATGGTTTCGATATCCCATTTCTCAGAAAACACCTTAGATCTTAAGATATAAAACCTAAGCAGATATCTCTAGTTTCTCCACAGCATCAAGATTTAGGGATTGAGCAAGTATCCAAAGGCTGTATTTGTTTTGTATTGCGAGCCAACTTTCAGGCGTTCTTCCAAGGGTTTTGGAAAGGCGCAATGCCATCTCAGGTGTTAAGCTTGTTTGCCCAGAGACGAGACGATGAAACGTCGAAGGTGCCACTTTGAGTTTATGTGCCACTTCTCGTTCACTGATATTTAATTCATCCAAATAGACTTCTTTGATAAATTGTCCCGGATGGGGTGGATTGTGCATGCGCATTAGTGGTAGTCCTCATAATTTAAAATGTAGACATCGCCATTTTCAAACGTAAAGGTGAGTCTGTAATTACCATTGACTTTAATGGCTTTATGCTTGAATGACTTTATCATGGTGAGATTATACTACAGTGTTGCACATTATGCAACACGTTTGTAATAGTGGTAAGTTTAGAAGTAACAGCTGTATTTTCCTAAAACATACTCTGATAAAACCCATATTCAAACAGCTTTTCAAATGAATGAATTAAGCAAATTATTTTGAGTACTATAAGAATATGTTAGAATATAGGTGTTTTATGTAACTTCTGGAGTATTTTATGAATCCGATTGTGTATTTATTTTCTTCTATGACGATACTCTATGCTGAAGATGAAGAGGGTTTAAGGCACAGTGTAACGCAAACATTGGAACTTTTTTACAAAAAAGTAATCCAAGCCCGTGATGGCGAAGAAGCCATTGATCTCTTTTTTGATGAAAATCCAGATATTTTGTTGCTTGACATTTGCATGCCAAAACTTGATGGGCTTTCCTTGCTTAAACAAATTCGTCAAATGCACAAGCGTGTACCAGTGATTATTATGAGTGCCCATACCGATCAAAACTATTTATTACAAGCGGTAGAACTTAATATCTGTAAATACCTCATAAAGCCCTTTAGCAAAGAGCAATTTCTTGATGCCCTAGAAGCGTGTGCGGATTGGATGTATGAATGGGGAAATGGATATTCTATTCCTTTAGGAGCTGAAACCACCTATAATCCTCTTTTGGCACAAATAATTAGGGGCGAAATTGTAACGACTCTTACTAAAAAAGAGCGTTTATTGTTTGAATATTTTTTGCGTCAAAAAAATCGTAATCTCTCTTTTGAAGAGCTTGAATACGCACTATGGGGAAATGAAACCAAAGGAAAAGAAGCCCTTAAAGCAATGATCAAGGAGTTGCGCAAAAAAATTCCACAAGGTTTGATTGAAAATATTTTTGGGGTAGGATACAAATGTGTCCTTAACTAATCTTTTAGACAACCACCTCTCTACTAAAACGAAAACCATGGTGCTTGTCTTAGCACTTTTTATTATTATGGCTACGTTATTTAGTATTTTACGCTACCTAGATGTCAAGGCTGCAATTGAAAAGTCACGGCAAGACTACACAACACAAATTCACAATATCTACCATACCTCTTTGGTACGCATTGGTGAGTTTTATACCAATCGAGGGCATGCAAATCTTGATTCGTATGGTATTAAAGAGGCTTTATCTCGTAAAGATGGGATGAAGCTAAAAGAGCTCTCTTTGCAGCGATGGAATGTGCTCAAAGAGGAAAATCCCTTTTTAGTGACCATGCGATTTTATGACACATTTGGCAACATCGTGACAACGATTGGTACTTCTTTACACCATCAATTGGTTGATCCAAACATAATGAGTCAAGAGCCTTTTTTTGATTTTTTATTTAGCAAAGAAGAGTCGACGTATCATGTGGTCGTACCCGCCCATGAGAATAATACGCACATTGGTTATCTGGAATTTGCTATTTTGAGTGACTATTTTTTATATGAAATTGAGGAGTTTTCAGGCTTAAAAGGATACGTGCTCTCTCCATTTAAGACTACTGTCTTTGATGATAAACACCTTAAAAACCTAAGTCTTACTCACGGTGACATTTCTCATTCGCAAGGTAAAACCTTTATTACCCATGCGATTCAACTGATAAGCCATACGAAGCTATGCGACAGCCAATTACTCTTTTTTCAAGATATCAGTGACCAACAAGAAAAACTTCTTCATGCCATTTACGAGGCTTTTTTCCTTTCTCTAGGTCTTTTAAGTGTGATCATAATCGCACTTCATTATGGGTTTGAAGTTCTGATTCGTCGTCTTGAAGAGAGTGAAACATCGCTTAGATTTCTTAATCATACACTAGAAGAACGGGTGAGCCAAGAGATTGCAAAACGTTATAAAAATGAACAAATGTTAATGCACCAAAGCCGACTCGCTAGCATGGGAGAGATGATCGGCAATATCGCCCACCAATGGCGCCAACCCCTGACCGAACTAGGAGCCACACTGGTCAATCTCTCCTTTTTACATGATCTAGGCAAACTCACCACCCAAAATTTGAATGAGAGGCTGAGTAAAGCTGAGGCACTCATTTTGTACATGTCAAAAACCATCGACGATTTTCGTAACTTTTTTGCCAGCGATACCCAAGAGGAGCTCTTTTGTGCGTATGAGGCGATCCAAAAAGCGCTGATGCTGATCGAATCGGCACTCAAAAACAACCATATCACCTTACATGTAGAGGCACAACACAGCTGCCTCATCAAAGGCTACCCCAGCCAATTTGCCCAAGCCATCCTTAACATCATCGGCAATGCCAAAGATATCTTACTCGAACGAGCAATCCAAAACCCGACCATCACCATCACCCTTACATGTAAAGAGGAGGAGACCCTGATTCGCATCAGCGATAATGGAGGGGGGATTAGCATCACGCCTATTGAGAAGATCTTTGAGCCCTACGTCAGCACCAAGCATGCCACTTCGGGGACGGGGATCGGGCTGTATATGAGCAAAACCATCATCGAAAAAAACTCCAAAGGAAGTTTGCGCGCCTACAATTCCAACGAAGGTGCCGTCTTTGAAATCCTCTTCGCCTAATTAAAACCATCTCCCTATTTTCTCCCTACTTCCTGTTAGGATGTCACAAATTATCCTAAAGGAGTGTTGGATGGACAATACAAAACCCTTACCCAACAGACGTGCTTTTGTGAAAAAAGCCTTGTTGGGCTTAGCCGCTCTTGGTACCACGACCCAAGCCCAAGCATTTAGCCTCACCAATCCCGGACGTGACGCCAAAGACCCCCGCCACATCGGTCAAAAAGGGAAACGCTTTGGCATGGTGATCGATCTTCGAAAATGTGTAGGCTGTCAAGCGTGTACCTCTGCATGTAAAAACGAGAATAAGGTCCCCAAGGAGAAGTTTCGCACCTATGTCCCTGAGTATGAACTAGGCGCGTTTCCCACTGTACGCAAAACCTTTCTCCCTCAGTTGTGCAACCACTGTGCAGAGCCTTCGTGTGTGAGTGTCTGCCCTACGGGTGCGACCTTTGCCCGTGAGGATGGGATCGTCGTGGTGGACAGTGAGATCTGTTGGGGATGCGGATACTGCATCAATGCCTGCCCTTATGACAAGCGCTTCTTCAACCCCATCACCTACGTGGCGGACAAATGTACGTTGTGTGCGCACCGTTTGGATGCGGGGTTGCTACCTGCTTGCGTGGAGAGTTGTGTTGGAGGTGCGCGCATCAGCGGTGATTTTAACGACCCCCACTCTGAAGTCTCAAAACTCTTAGCACAATTTCCTGCCAATGTTCTCAAACCCTCAAGTGGCAACCAACCTAGAGTCTTTTATATCGGGCTTAGTGGGGAGATACAAGGCTTGCCTTTTTCACTAGGTTCCCTCGATGATCACGTCAAAAAAATCAACGGCGACACTCGTAAAGAGTGGACAAGCAAAGGAGTATAAGATGGATTTAGGCTCTGTTATCACCACCCTCTCAACGATCACACCCGATCGTCCATGGGGAATCGATATCCCCAACTATTTTTGGTTTACCGGTAGCTCTGCAGCGGCGTTTATCATCTCAAGTTTTGCACACGTCTTTGGCATGAAAGAGTACAAGCCTATCGCTGGCTTTTCACTGCTGTTGGCTTTTGTCCTTTTGGTGGCAGCACCACTCAATCTCATCGACGACCTGCGCCAACCCGGCCGTGTCATCAACTTTTTTCTCTATGGTTGGGAAAATTTTGCGACCAGTCCGATGAAATGGGGCGTACTCTTGTTGATCGCCTATCCTGTGCTCATCTTAGCCGAAGCCTATGTGCTCTACCGTCCTTTCTTTGCCAAAAACAGTGCCACCCCTCGCACACCTGAAGAGGAGGAGAAAGACCATCGCTTAGGCGTCGTCCTAGGAGCGATCGGTATCCCCTTAGCGCTGAGTGTGCATGGGTATACCGGCTACATCCTAGGGGCGGTGCATGCGATCCCCCTTTTCCATACCCCATTGATGCCTATCTTGTTCTTAGCCTCCGCGATGGTTTCAGGAACGGGATTGTTGATCTTGCTTTTGCCCCTCTTTCAAAAGTTTTTCACCCCTTTTAAAAGAGTAGATCATGCGATGATTGTGCGCTTGGCAAAATTGTTGGCGTGGTTTATCGTCATCGATTTGGTTATTCGCTTCTTTTGGCTCACCTTTGCCATCACCTTCAACAGTGAAGAAAAGTATGCCCTCACCCTCTTTTTTGGGGAGCATTTTTGGGAAGTTGTGATCGTCGAATACCTCCTGTGTCTACTGTTACCAATGCTCATAGGCTTTAGCAAGCGTCTCTCAGCCAACTTCATACTCGTGCTCTTTGGCGCACTTTTGTGTGCAGTGGGTGTGTGGCTCTTTCGTTGGAATACGGTCATCGGGGGTCAAACCATTGGTAAAACGACACCTTTTTTACTCGAATATCACCCCCACCTCATGGGTCCTGATAGCCTCTTCTCGATTGTTGCCAACTGGAGTTTGCTCGTCGCACTGATCGCCTTTGTGATGCTACTCTTTCCATGGGATAAAGAGATGGCAACCCACTACACCACCAACAAGGAGCTCTAAAGATGGAATCATCACGCAGAAAATTTTTAATGGGAACAGGTTTAGCAGCCGGCGGTGTCTCTTTGTTTGGATACGCTGATACACTCAAACACACCCTCTTACTCAAAGACAGAGGCGAGTCCTCTAAAGATAGCATCTACGGCAATGCTGAAGCCCCAGAGTACGCCATCAAGGAAGAGGCTCTCACGCTCAATGGAAACTTTACCCTCATCCCCAGTGTCTGCAACGGCTGCACCACACACTGCTCTGTTAGGGTCAAGGTCGATGCCAAAGATGGACGTGTAGTTCGAGTCTTTGGAAATCCTTACAGCCTGCTCTCCTCTGATCCATGGCTCCCCTACAAAACGCCTCTAAAAGAGAGCTACAAAGCCCTCTCCAATTGGCATGAGAAAGGACTGCATACACGCTCCACTGTCTGTGCAAGGGGCAATCTAATCCATGAAAAACTAAACGACCCTTTTCGCGTCACAACCCCACTGAAACGTGTAGGCAAACGCGGGGAAAATCAATGGCAAAGCATCTCGATTGAGCAGCTGATCCGTGAGATCACCGAGGGGGGAAACCTCTTTGGAGAGGGGATGGTTGAGGGGATCAATGCTTTTAATGACACCAAAACCCCGATCGATCCTCAAAACCCTGATTATGGTCCCCTTAGCAACAAACTGTGTGTGATAGGTACCGCCAATGAAGGGCGTCAAAACTACATGGTACACCGCTTTGTGATGGCATTTGGAACGGCAAACTACATGGGACATACAGCCGATTGTGGTCTTTCGATGCGCGCAGGTGAAGCCGCTTATCTCAATGACTTTGTCGGCTACCCTCACCTTAAGCCCGATTTTGAAGAGTGCCACTACTTGCTCAACATCGCCACAGCACCCGCACAAGCAGGCAATCCATTTAAACGCCAAGCCAAACTCTTAGCACATGCTCGCACCGAAAAAGAGCTGCGCTACACCACCGTAACTCCCGTACTCACCAATGCTGATGCTCTAGCTGCTGGAGGGCGTTCACGATGGGTGCCCATCCAACCCGGTGGCGATCTAGCTCTGGTGATGGGGATGATCCGTGTCATCATAGAAGAAGAGCGTTTTAATGCACCTTATCTTCGCATCCCCTCCGAAGCCTCCCAAATCAAACTGGACGATGTCAGCCACACCAATGCCACCCACCTCGTAATCGTAGAGGGAGACAAAGAGGGCTTTTTCTTAGTCGATGATGCCAAAGTGCCTTTGGTCATCGACACAAGCGATGGCATTCTTAAAAAAGCCACAGACGTCTTGCAAGCGGATCTCTTTTTTGAAGGAGAGGTTCATGTAGGGCAAACTCTCTACCGTGTGACGACCAGTTTCAACCTCCTCAAAGAGAGTGCCAATGCCTACACGCTTGAAGAATATGCACAACACAGCGGGATCGATGCAAAACAGATCCGTGAATTGGCATTAGAATTTACCTCATTTGGACGTGCTGTGGCTACTGACTGCCATGGGGGCACGATGCACACGACTGGATTTTACACGACCTACGCCATCATGATGCTCGGAGCCCTTGTGGGCAATCTCAACCACAAAGGGGGGATGAGTGCTGGTGGTGGAAAGTTTAAAGACTACAACGGTGTGCGCTACGATCTTTTGGCATTTGATGGCAAAAACAAGCCTAAAGGAACGCGTCTGGATCGTGCGCGAAAAGCGTATGAAACCAGTACCGAGTTTAAACAAAAGATTGCCCAAGGTGTTAGCCCCTATCCGGCTAAAGACAACTGGTTTCCTTTTACCAACGCTTTGCAAACTGAGATCATCTCCAGTAGTGCCAATGGCTATCCTTACAAAATGGGGGCTTTGATCAGCTGGAATGCGAACTTTGTCTATGCCCAAAGCGGGAGCGAGCACCTCATACCCCTGTTAAAAGACCCTAAAAAAGCCGTCCCCCTCTTTATCGCTATCGATCCATTCATTAATGAGACCAGCCGCTTTGCAGATTACATCGTGCCCGATTCGGTTTTGTTTGAAACGTGGGGCGTGGTCTCGCCATGGTCAGGATTTGTCACCAAAGCCAACCATGTCCGTTTTCCCATCGGTACATCCCCCAATGCCACCTTTGCCAACGGTGAGCCCATCAGCATGGACAGCTTCATGATCGAACTGGGCAAAGCACTCAAACTCAAAGGCTTTGGCAAAGATGCCCTACGTGGTAAAGATGGACAGAAGTATGCTTTTGACAAACCGGAAGATTTTTACCTACGGGCTTTTGAAAATGTCGCTATGGATGGCAAAGTACCTGCACCCGAGATCAGTGATGAAGAGATCGCTCTTTGCGGGATAGCGGGATATGTACCCTCACTAAAACGTATCTGCGGAGAAAATTGGCGACGGGTGGCTTATGTGATGAGCCGTGGTGGACGTTTTGCAGACAAACCCACCGCTTATGATGGGGTGAAGATGACCTCCTCTTACAAAAAAACGATCGCCATCTACAATGAAAAAGTAGGCACATCGCACAATGCTCTAAGCGGTGAACGCTACAGTGGAGTACCCCGTTTCTATCCGGCTAGATTGTGTTCAGGCAAACCCATCGCTCCTTTGCAAGAGGGTCTGGATCTTTTGGCGTTTAGCTACAAATCCAACGTCCTCTCGCAAGCCACTGCAGCGTTAGAAAACCTACGAGAGATCCGCTACACCACCTACATCGATCTCAACACCCAAACTGCCAAACGCTATGGTATCGCCCATGGCGACCTGGTACGTATTCACTCCGCACAAGCGAGCATTGAGGGCGTTGTACGTCTGCGCGAGGGCGTACACCCTGGGGCTATCGGGATTGAACACGGCGGGGGAAGAGAGGGAGAAGGTGCGATCACGCTAGAGATCGATGGAGTAAAGCTACAAGGGAAAATCGCCCGTAAGAGTGGTACCGCACTCAATAAAATCGGTCTAAAAGACCCCACCCGTCTAGGTACGGCAACGCTAGCAGATTTTGCAGTAGGCTCCAACGCCAGACAAGCCATCGCTGTACGCATCGAAAAGATCTAAACACGCATACCTTACATGTAAGGCTATACAGCTTTACATGTAAGTCTTTATAAATTAATAACTCTTCTTTAACACCTATTTAACAATAAGATAATATGATTACAATTATCATTAAATTCTTACTAGGCTTTAGATGAGGATCGGGTACTTTGGCACATAGGTACAAAACACGACATGGTTCTTAGGAATTGCTTAAAGTCACTATAGAAGCTGCCACCTTTACTTATTTGGACTAAAAGCGACAAAGAATTTTGAACTTTACTGAATTTCTCTATAAGCCACGC
>RZYK01000353.1 GCA_009930355.1 Campylobacterota bacterium
GCCTATAAGGATGATTCCTACATTGTTGATGCTCATATTCATAAATATTATGGGGAAGAGCCAAGAGTGGAAGTAGGAATTGTGGAGGTGGAGTGAAGCGTTGAATTTAATAAAAAGATTTTGCAAATGCAGGCATAAAGAAGTTGAAGAATTTAAACCTGAATGGCGTTCGGGATTTGGGAAAATAAAAGACGGAAGTGTTTATATAGTTTGTAAAAAGTGCGGGAAAGTATTAAGAGAAAAAGAGGTGGAGTGAATGAGTATTAATATTGGAGGTATAGGTTTTGTTGGTTTATTGCAGATATCTTTTATTGTTTTAAAACTAACCAAGCATATTAGCTGGCCTTGGCTTTATGTTTTACTGCCAACAATAATTAGTGTTGTGTTGTTATTTGTTGCAATAGCTTTTGTAATAGTTTTTGCATTATTAAAATAAATAGGTTTGAGCTGGAAGAAGAATACTAGGATCCAAGAGAGAAAATATTAGGCTAAACAATCAAGCTGATTGGTGTAAGGGGCAACACGCAGGATTGCAGATCCTGAATTGCAGAGTTCAAGTCCTGCATCAGCTTCCAAAAATTAATTAGGGGGAAAGAGAATGAATAAGTGGTCAAAAACTGAGACACAACTCCTAAAGAAAAATTACAACAAACTAACCAATGATCAATTAACAAAAACTTTCAATAGGAGTTTTTTAAGTATATATAAAAAAGCTAGAAGCCTAGGTTTGTATAAAAATAAAGAGATAGAATTTAAAAATAGAAGCCTAGCAAGGTCAGGAGAAAATGCAGCGAATTGGAAAGGAGGAAGAAAAAAAACCCAAAAAGGATATGTTTTAATTTTAAAAAAAGATCATCCTAGATCAAGCAAAGCTGGATATATAATGGAACATCGATTAGTAATGGAGAATCATTTAAAAAGGTATTTAAGAAGTGATGAAGTGGTTCACCATATAAATGGAAAAAAAGATGATAACAGGATAGAAAATTTATTATTAATGGATCATGGGGAACACTCAAGAAGCCATCATAAAGGCTTAAAAAGAAGTGATGAAACAAAACAAAAAATGTCAAGATGGGCAAAAAGAAGGCTAAAAGATAAAAGGAATCATCCTTCGTATAAAGAAATTGATATAAAAAAATTATTGATAGAACATCAAAATGGAAAAACTATTCGTAATATTTGTGAAGAAAATAATATATGTGAGCGAACTTTTTATAACAAGAAGGAGGAATTAACAGTATGAATAAAACAATACTAATTGGCAGGGTTTCTAACGAAATAACTTTACGGTATACCCAATCAGGCATAGCAGTAGCTAACTTCAATCTTGCGGTAAATCGGAGATTTGCTAAAGAGGGAGAGCAGCAAGCAGATTTTATACAGTGTGTTGTCTGGAATAAAGTTGCAGAGAATATAGCCAAGTATCTAAGTAAAGGGAGTCAGGTAGCAGTTGAAGGGCGTATCCAAACTTCCAGCTATGAGGATAAGGACGGAACAAAAAGATATAAAACTGAGGTTGTAGCAGAGAATGTTGAGTTTTTAAACACTAAGAAGAAAGAAGAAACAAATGAGGCAATGGAAGCAGCTGAGGATACGTTCCAAGCTGAATTTACGGATATGGACTCAGAGATACCATTCTAAGGAGGTACATAATGTATGTAGTGATGATGACATTCAGTAACTTAAAGATACCGGCAATAATATTTGCAACAAGGGATAGGGCGCTAGAATATGTCAGGG
>RZYK01000082.1 GCA_009930355.1 Campylobacterota bacterium
CTTTATCAATAACTATTTACTAAAAATTCGCTATCGTTTCACGATTAAAGAGATACCGTACGAAGGTGGATATGGTTGCATTTTTTTTAATAGAGAAAAAAAGATGTGTTCTATCTATGACGTACGCCCATCTCAGTGCCGAACGTTCCCTTTTTGGGAGTATTTTAAAGAAAACATTGATGAGGTAGTTACAGAATGTCCCGGTATTATTCGCTTATAGTTATTCTTTTTTTAGTGGCAGGGTGTAGCACAAAAGAAGTGGTTGTGCTTAATGAAACCACTAAAAAAGTCTTTGAAGAAGAAGACAATCTTATTTTACAAGCTTTGCATTATCAGCAAAACGGTGATTATGTCAATGCCCGCAAAATTTATCATGATCTCTATGAAAAAAGCCAAAAGAAGGTTTATTTAACTGAAGATGCAGGCTTAGCCTTTGTTCTAGGAGATCCTGATGCTCCTGCACTGATTGCAGAGGGGCTTCAAAAATACCCTGATGAAAAAAACTTTAACCGTCTTTTAGTAGGACAACTGGTGAAAGAAAGACGTTATGAAGAGGCAGAAAAAGAGATACTCAAACTCATCGCTTATGATAAAAGTATTCAACATTTAAGTATTGCAGGTAATTTATACTTACAAATGAAAGCCTATGATTTAGCGCTTAAATATTTTGAAAGTGCCTATAAACAAGAACAATCCGAAGACCTTCTCATGAACATTGTTGAATTACAATACCGCTTTTTAGATAAAAGAGATGATGCTATAGCCCTTTTAGAAACCTATGCCAATATGGAAGGTTGTGGAAATAAAACCTGTTTTAAACTTATTGAAATTTATGGCAGAGAGCGTAATATCAAAGGATTAGTTGCAACCTACAAAAAACTCTACAAAGAGCATCAAAATGAAGAGTTATCTAAAAAAATTGTTGAACTCATGCTTTATGTTAAAGATATGAATGGTGCCATTCAATTTCTTAAAAACTCAACGTTTAATCAAGATATGCTTTTGCAAATTTATGCAACACAAAAACGTTTTTCAGAGGCTTATACCCTTTCAGAGCGTTTGTATATAGAGAGCAAAAATCTCGATTATTTGGGAAAAATGGCGATTTATGAGTATGAAATGCATAAACCAAATCTTAATCCTGAAATTTTACAATCCATTATTATGAAATTTGAAGAGGTAACCAGTGTTTTGCACGATTCAGTCTATTTTAACTATTATGGATATTTGCTTATTGACCACAATATAAACGTTGAAAAGGGTGTAACTTTAGTGCAAGAAGCCCTTAAAATAGAACCAAACTCTCCTTTTTATCTTGATTCATTGGCGTGGGGATATTATAAACTAGGCAAATGTAAAGAAGCTTATGATGTTATAAAACAGTTGGGAGAAGCCATTATTATCGAAGAAGAGGTTGAAGAACATCTTAACGCCATTAAAAAATGTTTGAAAGAGAAAAAAGAATGATTTTAGATGAGATTATTAAGCGTACACGTGAGGATTTGGAAAAAAAGAAAAAAGAATACACCATAGACTGGCTTGGAAGAAGCCTTGCCTTTAACCCGTTTATGCCTCGTGATGTAAAGCCCTATCTTAAAGCAACCCCTCAAAACCCTTATCGTATTATTGCTGAAGTCAAAAAAGCAAGTCCGAGTAAAGGGATTATTAAAGAGGACTTTGACCCTTTAATGATTGCGAAAGCGTATGAGCTTGGAGGCGCTGATGCCATCTCTGTGCTCACTGAGCCACATTATTTTAAAGGCAATTTAGAATACCTCACTCAAATTCGCCGTTATGTTCCAACCCCACTGTTACGTAAAGATTTTATTATTGATGAGTACCAAATTTTAGAAGCGCTGGTCTATGGAGCTGATTTTATTTTATTGATTGCAAAAGCACTGAGTAAAACCGAACTTAAGAACTTATTGGAGTATGCATTACGACTTGGACTCGAAGTTTTAGTCGAAATACATGACAAAGAAGACTTGGTCAAAGCGATGTATGCAGGGGCAAATATTATTGGAATTAACCATCGAAACCTTGAGACGTTTGAGATGGATATGAGCTTAACCGAAAAGCTGATGCCACTTATTCCTCAAAATAAAATTATTGTCGCAGAGAGTGGCTTGAATAATAAAGAGACCATAAAGCACTTAAGTCACGTTGGTGCAGATGCGTTTTTAATTGGAGAGCATTTTATGCGAGAAGATGACATAGAAGCCTCTCTTCGTGCAATCAAAAAGGTAGATTAATGGATTATATGTACGCACCATGGCGCAGTGCTTATTTTAGTGAAAAACCTGAGGGTTGTGTTTTTTGTAATATTACAGACCATCCCGAAAAAGATGAAGAACATCATGTACTTTACCGTGATGAACACTGTTTTATTGTTATGAATCGCTACCCATACTCTCCTGGTCATTTTATGGTAATTCCTCACTACCATACTGACTGCGTTGAAGAACTGAGCCCTGAAGTGTGGGTACATATGTCTTTAATCGTTCAGCGCTGCATTGTCCTTTTAAAAGAGGGCATTGGAGCGCAGGGAGTTAATTTGGGAATGAATCTAGGCAAAAGTGGAGGAGCTGGCATTGCTGAGCATATTCATTATCATGTTATTCCTCGCTGGTTAGGTGATACCAATTTTATTACTACCATTGCAGACAGCAGAGTGTATGGGGCTGATTTTGAGAAAATATACACACATCTTAAAGGCTTAATTCCAAAGTACCTGCCATGTTAAAGGATTTAGATATTGAAGCGTTTATAGCGCAAAAATCCTCATTTGATTTGCTCATTGATGCACGAAGTCCCAAAGAGTTTGATGAATCGCACATCCCTAATGCTTCTAATTATTATGCATTAAGTGATGCTGAGCATCAAGAAGTAGGCACCCTTTATAAAAATGTTTCGCATAACGATGCTAAACTTTTAGGCGCTCACTATATCTGCCAAAATAGCGCAAAACATCTTTTAGAGATTGGTAAAAAAATCAAAATAGGCTCAAAAATAGGCATTTACTGCGCTAAAGGAG
The DNA here is from genome assembly GCA_009930355.1 of Campylobacterota bacterium. Taxonomy (GTDB): domain Bacteria; phylum Campylobacterota; class Campylobacteria; order Campylobacterales; family Sulfurospirillaceae; genus Sulfurospirillum. The sequence goes on from RZYK01000082.1 coordinate 3,035, forward strand.
GGCTTAGGTCAAGTTCTCTTGCTATTATTCTCTCGCATATAGGCTATCAAGTTTTTAGGCTTAAAGAGGGCTATAAAAGCTACCGTTTTTATGTTATTTCCTATCTCGATAACCTTCCTCACCGCCGTTTTATTCTCTTAGGTGGAAATACAGGCTGCGGAAAGAGTGAGCTCATTGCTAAACTCTCATCCTCACTAGATCTTGAAAGACTCGCCAATCATTTAGGTTCAAGTTTTGGTCATATCAAAGGAGCTCAACCCAGTCAAAAAGCATTTGAAAATAATGTATGCGAAATTTTACATAAAATTGATCCAAAGGCCTATATTTTCGTTGAAGCGGAGAGTAAGAGAATGGGCAAATGCACCATTCCCTCTCGTTTACATGAACAGATGCAAAAGGGTTTTCGTATTGAAATTTCAGCTCCACTCACACAGAGAATTGAGCGTATTCTAAAGGATTATCACTCCATCTCTCCTGACTTTTTTTATGAAGCCATGCAAAAAATTTCTCCTTATATTCAAAAAAGCCTCAAAGAAAAGATTGTATTAGCTTATGAAGAAAATCATATCGAAAGAGTGGTAGAAATGCTTTTGGTTGGATATTATGATGTGGTCTATAAAAAACCACACCATATTGACTTTTTTATTGAGAATAAAAATGAGAGTGAAACCCTTAATATCCTAAAGAATCTACCCATTTTATATACTTAAAAGGTTAATAACTTCTTTCCTGTAGCAAGTTTTACGGCTTCCTTAACCGCATTAATATAACTTAGTGTTGAAGGATTGCCATCTTTATAGGCAATATCAAACGCTGTTCCATGATCAACGGACGTTCGAATAATTCCAGCATTAAGGCTTACGTTAATACTCTCATCAAAATAGAGTGCTTTTAAAGGAATGAGCCCTTGATCGTGGTACATACAGACAAAGTAGCGAAATTTCTCACGATTGGCTTTGGTAAATGCCATGTCAGGCACAAAAGGTCCCACAAAAACTTCACGCTCTAAAAAGTGATTTGCTTTAAGAATCGCTTTTTTAATCTCTTCTTCTTCATCTCCAATAACGCCATTATCGCCTGCATGTGGGTTGAGTCCTAAAACAGCGATTTTATCTTCCCCCAGCTCTTCATAGACTTTAAGTAAAAAAGGTTTTAGTTTTTTAGCTTTAATTTCATGGGGAACATCACACAAAGGAATATGATGGGTGTATAAAATGGTAAACATCTCCTCACATCCCAACATCATAATCGCTTCACACCCTAGCAAATCACTGAGGGCATCGGTATGGCCTTTGTATTCAAGTCCTGCCATTGCCCATGACTCTTTGTTAATAGGAAGGGTAACAATGCCACTGACTTCATTACTTTTAGCCAAAGCCACAGCGGTAATAAAAGAATCATACGAACTCTCTCCCGCTTCTGCTGAACAAACGCCTGCTTCAATTTCAAAAACTTTACCACAATCTCGTATCTCAAAATCCAAAGGAACGTCCACTCCTAAAAGAGCAGCACCCCAGCCGAGCATATTTTCATTAATACAATAAATCGGATAGCACAATTTTTTAACTTCCACATGCGCTCTAAGCGCAATTTCCAAACCAATTCCGTTTAAATCCCCAATACTAATCGCTATTTTTTTCATCGTAACAATCCTAACATCTCTTTGATGGCATTTTCCAACCCAACAAAAACAGATCGTGCAATAATACTCTGTCCAATATTCAGTTCACATATCTCTTTTATTTCAAAAATACGCTTAACATTGTGGTAATTTAAACCATGCCCGGCAGCAACTCTAAGCCCTAATTGACGAGCATATTTGGCGGCCATTTCAAGTTCATGAGTCGCTTCAATTAACTTTACATGTAAAGATTCTCTATCCAGTTCTAAGGCTTTGATACTATGGGCTGAGCGTGAAAGGTTAGAGTAAAGCATGGCATAAATATTGGCATAAAGACCGGTATGAAGCTCTATCCATTGGGCACCAATCTCATGTGAAGCCTCAACCATAGCACTTGTAGGATCAATAAAAAGGGAGAGTTCAATGTGCTCTTTTTTTAATTGTTTGGCAATTTTACGAATAACTTCTTTATTTTTGAGCACATCCAATCCGCCCTCTGTTGTTACTTCTTCACGTTTTTCAGGTACCAATGTCGCTCGGTGAGGATGAAGCTCTATTACTTTTTCAATAATCTCTTTATTGATAGAACACTCTAAATTTACAGGAACTTGTGCATTTTCAATAATTTTTAAAGCATCCATATCATTGATATGACGACGATCTTCTCTCAAATGAATTGTAATCTGATCTGCTCCTGAACGTTTAACCAAAGAGACGGCATCCAAAGGGTCAGGGTCATTAATTTTTCGTGCTTCTCTTAATACTGCAATATGATCAATATTTACGCCTAAAAGCATAAGAGTTCCTTTATTATTTTTAACGATTATAGCCAAAACAATGTTTCAAAAAAATTTCATACTATTGAGGAAGATGAATATGCGTAGCGTCTAAAATACCCCATTCAAAATTTTGATGGCACGCAAAACAATTTGCAGCGCTTTTTACATGTAAAGAATCAAATACCTTTTTATCAATTTTATGATGCACCTCTCTCCAATAAGGAACTTTACTCATGGAAAGGGGTCGAAGCTCACCTAAAGAATGCAGTGTTTTAAACGCTAATTTGTGACTGGAGCTCTCAGCGCTATGTGCCACCAAATAATCCTGGATACTTTGTTGTTCCGCTTTGCTAATATTATGTTCGGTAATTTTTTCACCAAAATGATTGTCTAATCCCTGCATGATTTTCACCCACGAATCTTTAGGTAGCATAAAAGGAGGGTAGGGCTTATGGCAATTTGAACAACGCGCATACGCACTGTTTTCACTTTGAAAATTATGTCTCTCAAAATGCGTATGTGTTAAAAATGTCTCCCCATTACTTTTTACATGTAAAATAATACCAACACACACTATAATAATGCCATAAGCAAAAAATTTCAACACTAAAGAGACCTGCGTATCTTGACCTTCTGCCTTTTTATACCCTGTAATCATGGCAAACACCATATCGGTTTTATGGTAAAACTGCTCAATTAACACACCTATAACATGAACCATCACACAAGCAAAAAGAAAATAGGAAACAAAACGATGCAAAAAAGCAAAGGTAAAAGAGGATTGAAAAAAATCTTGATTTAAAAAACCAAAGAGTCCATTGGCTTCTTGTGTTCCTTGTAATAACAAACCTGTTAGAACAATAAAACTACCCAAGGAAAGAACAAGTATCGTAAACCAACTAGATGCTGCATTATGCCCCGCGTAAATTTTCCGCCATCTGTTTTGTACTTTTTCTACAAAATAGTGTTTCAAGGCCTTAAAACTAAGTTGAAACGTCTTAAATCTTGCATAATAAGGTCCAATAAATCCCCAAATAATGCGAAAAAGTAAGACTACTCCAAAAATAAAGCCAAAACAAATATGCCATGTATAGAAGGTATAAAAGAAAGAAGTTACAAAGGCAAAGAAAAAAGAGAGTGCAATAATCCAATGAATAATACGTGTACACAACGGCCAAACAAAGACACTATTTTCTGAATTTTTCATACTATATGTGGATGTTTTTTGATGCGATTTTTGATCAAAAAACATCCCTATCCGTTCTATTTTGCAGGATGAAAAGTATTAAAAATATACGTTGCCATCGCTTTAATATCGTAGTCATACCCTTTTTCAGAGAGTTTTTTCATATTGTGTTCCATCACTTCATGCTCACTAGCAGTAGATTGACCCAGTCCACCGTTTTTAATGTCAAACAATGCCATCTCCAATTCTTGAATACTTAGCTTATTAATAGCAGGACTTTTCTTTTCAGCAACACCTTCACCTTTTGCCCCATGGCAGTGCAAGCAGGTCTCTTTATAGACAACATCCGTAGTATATTTGTACGATTTTACTTCTTCTTTTGGCTTCGAATCACAGCCACTTAAAAAAACCAAGGCAACAATGAGAGATCCTACTACATTTATTTTTTTCATTTTTTTTCCTTTATGTGTCATTTCTTAAATTAAGCGCGCCCTGAGAGCATACCATAGATGGTCATTGGTTTTAAGGCATAAACTTTTACTAACCACCAGATCCATCGCTCTTGTGTTGGATCAAGGGGAAACGAAGGTGTTGGTTTTGCCGTCCAATTAAATTCTGCCATCATAATAGTGCCTAAACTCGTAATCAATGGACACACCGTATAGCCATCATATGCTGCAGGTAATTTCTCTTTTTTCTCCATCACTGCGATGAGATTATCTACGACAACGCCGTATTGTTTTCTCGCACTTCCACCTGTTTTGCCCATAGGAAGCGCGGCAATATCCCCAATTCCAAAAACATTTTTATATTTGACATGTTGCAAGGTCTCTTTAACCACAGGCATCCACCCTTTGCTAGAACCAAGAGGTGATTTCCCAACAATATCAGAGGCTTTTTGTGGTGGAGTAATATGAATAAAGTCATATTTCTTGTCAACATTTTGGCTTTTAACAACCATGGTGTACTCTTCTAAATCTTCGTCGTATTCGCCTTTTTCCAGCCATTTTTTCTCAAATGTTGCAACTTTCTTTTCCGTATCTATTCCAACTAAATTGGTTTTGTATTCCCATTTAAAATCTCTGACTTTAAACTGTTCTAAAATGGCTTCATGGTATTCGGGCACACCAAACATTTTATCGCCCGAAGGACAAAATGTAAGTTCGACTTTGTCTCTAACACCTGCTTTACTCAATAAATCATGGGTAATATACATAATTTTCTTAGGAGCACCACCACACTTAATCGCTGTATCAGGGTCTGTAAAAAGTGCTTGTAGTTTTTCACTGCCTTTATGCGCCCGAGCCTTAGCAATCAGTTCTTGAATCCCTTTGTAAGTATCAACGGCACCGTCTGCAAAATAGATAGAATAAACCCCATCTTTACCTATTTTATTTTTAACAATACTATTCTCCCCAGAGGAAGTAATTTCACCTTCGAGTCCTTTGATAGCACCAAAATTAAGCATTAACCCTGTTGCTACAATTAAATAGTCATAACTGACTTCTGTACCATTTTTTAAACTTACCTTATTGGCATCAGGGTTAAAGGCAATGACTGAGTCTTGAATCCATTTTACACCATCGGGAATAAATTTTTCGGTTTCATACGTGATATCACTCTTTTGCCATACACCAGCGGCGATCAATGTCTGACCAGGCTGATACGAAACTGATTTTGGGTTTGGCTCAATGATAGTAATGTCAGGATCAGAAAGATTATGCGTCAATTTTGCAGCTGTTGCAACACCCGCAAGTCCCCCACCGACAATGACAATTTTACCCTTGGCATTTGAAGCTGCTTTAGCAGATGTTGTCGTACTAGCACTTCCCAATACGCCTGCTGCGAGAGGAGAGAGT
>RZYK01000354.1 GCA_009930355.1 Campylobacterota bacterium
TGCAACGCATTGCTATGCTCGCGTTGCGGTGAATTTGCCGGAAGACCCATTCGGCGGGGAAAAATGGCCAGAACTGTCGTTCATGAATACTACAAACACTGGCTTCAATTGTTAAGTGTCATTTTTACTCCATAATCACTGTATGGCTCAAACTTCACTTTCTGTAGCGGGTATTTGTCTCCGATGACTGAAACTGATTCATCAAATGCTGTGTATATTGTTTTGTCGAAGAAAAACACTTCCAGCTTATTTTGGGGCACGACAGGAGCAGAAGCTTCGAGTACAAATTCATAGATCAAACAGCCGTCTGGGGTTGTCTTCACAGTGAAATTTTTAGCGGCTTTAAACTTGACCTTTTGTCCGTCGGATCTCATCATAAAAAAGTACTCGAAGTCCTGGACGCCGTCAAAAAAATCTTTTTTTACAAGCTTTGTTTCGGAAGCGTTAAAGGAACCGTCACCATCAAGGTCACATTCAAACATTACCTCTTCACTCCAGAACTCGTCCCATACCCAGCGAATTTTCACAGCCTTTATGGCGCCTTTGTCATGAACGAAGCCTACTCCAGGTGAGATAAAAAGATGGGGATGGGCTTGTGCGGGCAATGGAAAAAATAAAAGAATAAGGGTAAGTGCAATATATAATTTTCTCATAGTAATACCGTCATCATCCCGGCACCGATCAACATGATGAAAAACAGGGATGCGAACTCAAGTATCTCTGAAACTTTTTCTGTTTTGATGACAGTTCCCGAGTGCTGAAGTACACTGTCACGCCCCTTTACGACCATTATCCCAAGCGAGGCCGTCAGAATAAACATCCCGGCAGAAAGGCCCAGTACTGAAGCGATCCCTGCCTCCGGTATTCCGTATGTCAATGAGAAGGTCATGACAAAAATAGTTACGGGACAAGGTACACATCCGGCTAACACACCTAGCCAAAATGGGCTGTATGAACTGTTTATGGAATGCTGTTTTGTCTCCTCTTTATTGCGTGACTGGATTATTTTTTTTGTGAGCAAAAACATCCCTACTCCAAATATAAGTAATCCATTTGCTCCCATCATAAAACCCTGCATCCGGATTTTTAAAAAAGCATCAGTGCTTTTAAGAACTGAGATAAAAAGGAAGGTGATCAGGATCGATACCAGTGTGTGAGTGAAAACAAGAGAAGTTGCAGCCATTAGTACCTGAGGAATTTTCCCATTTTTGTTTATAAAATATGCTGAGAAAAGGGCTTTTCCATGTCCCGGCCCGGCTGCATGAATAATTCCATAAACGAAAGAAACTCCTGTGAACCAAAGCAACTTCTGAAATGTCATATTTGAACGTAGATCGAGCATTGCTGACCTTAGGATCCTGTCAAAATGTTTTATCAGTGGGAATAAATAAGTTGTTGCAAGTTGTTTTCCCCAAATATACAAAAAAACTATTATGGCAGATGCTATTAGAAGTATAAAAATGTTCTTCATAAGCAGTTTATTTTTCAAAAAAAAGCTCCTCTCTAAAAAAGGGACCCGGGAAACCCTGAGACTATTATTTGAGCTGACGATTTTATGTCAACGCCGGGAGAGGACAGATACGACTGAGTGACAATACACCGGCCATACTATTATTAGCGCCGGGATATTTCCAGGGGGATTTTGCTTAACAAAAAGAACAGGATCTGAAAGCCGAAGCTTTTGCAGATCCTGTCGACGAGATCAGTTATGGAAAACCATAACCGTCT
>RZYK01000083.1 GCA_009930355.1 Campylobacterota bacterium
AAAAACCCGCTTCAAAACTACTTTATCCTCTCTTTATTCATGATTGGGTATAGTACCAAAAATGAATTTAAAGGATGTTTGAATGCAAATCCTTGATGGAAAAGCACTCTCCAATGAGATTAAAATTGAACTTAAAAAACAAAGCGACGTCTTAGGATTAAGCGGTATCACTCCAGGTCTTGCAGTGATTTTAGTCGGTGATGATGCGGCAAGTCAAACTTATGTCAAAATGAAAGAAAAAGCGTGTGATGTTGCTGGTATTTACTCTATTATTCACAAAATGCCCAGCACCATTTCGCAAGAAAAAATTTTAGAAACCATTACGATGATTAACACCAATCCAAACATTGATGGTGTTTTGGTGCAACTTCCCCTCCCAAAACATATTGATACCACAAAAATCATCGAAGCGATTGACCCGAAAAAAGATGTCGATGGTTTTCATCCTTTCAATGTCGGACGTTTAGTGGCTGGGCTGGATGGTTTTGTTCCCTGTACACCGCTAGGAGTCATGCGTCTGCTTTCACACTACAACATCGATGTCAAAGGCTTAGATGCGTGCGTGGTGGGTGCGAGTAACATTGTAGGTAAACCCATGATGAACCTGCTTTTAAACGCAGGTGCTACGGTAGATATTTGCCATATTTTTACCAAAGATTTAAAAGAACATACCAAAAAAGCCGACCTCGTTATTGTAGGCGTGGGTAAACAAAATCTTATCACCGAAGATATGGTCAAAGAAGGGGCGATTGTGGTGGATATTGGTATTAACAAAACGGCAGAGGGGCGCATTGTTGGGGATGTGGATTATGAGGGTGTTGCACCTAAATGTTCCTATATTACACCTGTTCCAGGAGGTGTGGGACCTATGACGATTGCGATGTTGTTGGAAAACACCATCAAAGCAGCTCACAATCGGTTGGTATAGGATAACTATGAAAAATTTACTCAACCGTTTTTATCACTTTTCTAATAGCTGGACAGGCACTTTAATTATTGTTCTGTTCGTGATTTTTTTTATCGCACAAGCCTTTGTCATTCCTAGTGGTTCTATGAAAAGAACCTTGCTGATTGGCGACCATCTTTTTGTCAAAAAGTTTTCATACGGCATTCCAATACCCCATCTTCCGTGGATTGAAATTCCCGTATTGCCTGATTTTAATGGCAATGGTCACCTTATTGAAGGCGAACGACCCAAACGAGGTGATATTGTCGTTTTTCGTTACCCTAAAGATGAAAAAATACACTATGTTAAACGTTGTGTGGCTACGGAAAATGATGAAATTTTGTATCAAGAAAAAAACCTCTATATTCACTTTGCAGAAGGCAATGAGTACATTAAAGCTACTTATCCTGCCGAAAAGATTGTGAGCATTGCAGGAAAACTGTGGGTTAATAATCCCTATATGGAGAAATTTCATGGTATAGGATACGATGACACTGTTGCGTTATTTGAGCAAATGACACTCCATTTAGGTGCCAATCAATTGGCAATGAAACCAGCCCTTGTCACAGAATTACCGCCTGTAGAAGGATTGGCATTTAATGCTTTTTATACCAAAGTCGAGAAAGATAACTTTTTTATGATGGGCGACAACCGTGACCACTCTAATGATAGCCGTTTTTGGGGTAGTGTTCCTTATAGCCTCATTGTAGGTAAACCGTGGTTTATCTATTTTTCATGGGACGATGACTATAAGATAAGATGGAATCGTGTGGGGCGTTTTATTGACTCCATGCAATACGATAAGCAGTTTTTTTAATGGAAACTCTCTCTTTACTCAACATCACAGCTACCATTTTAGCCTTAATGGTGGCTATTATTGGGCATGAAATTATGCACGGCTATGTTGCATACCGTTACGGCGATAATACCGCTCGTTCTCAAGGACGTCTGAGCATTAACCCCATAGTGCATGTAGATTTGGTAGGAACCATCGTTGTTCCTGCCGTACTCTTTTTCAGTGGTGCCCCTTTTATGTTTGGATGGGCAAAACCTGTGCCTATTTTTATTCCAACCGTCATTCGTAACGGTGGCTATAAAGCAGCCATTCATGTCTCTTTAGCAGGCATTGCCTACAACTTCACCTTAGCCCTTGGAGCAGCCTTACTTCTTAATATTTTTCAAGGTGAAATTAACGACTATTTTAGTTATTTCTTCCTCTATTTTTTGACACAAACGCTCATCTACAATGTTGTTTTAGGTATTTTTAATCTCTACCCCATCCCTCCATTAGATGGCTCACACGCCCTTACTTACCTTGCCATTATTTTGGGTTGGGATAGCGTGGTTCGCTTTTATGAATCCATTGAACGTTATGGTATGGTTATTTTAATTCTTTTCATTGCAACACCGCTGTCAAACTACTTTTTTATGCCAATTCGCTACGTCATTGGATGGTTATATTAAGAGGTTTACCAAGAAGCCTCTTTTTTGGAATTTATAATAATCCTTGTGCTATAATCTCCTTCAATTCGTAATTTAAAGGACATTTTGTGAAGTTTTTTATTGCAACAGATCACGCAGGGATTGCTATCAAACCTGATGTTATTACTATGCTTCAACATTTAGGACATGATGTGATTGATTTAGGACCTTTTAATGATGAAAGAGTAGACTACCCTGATTTTGCACACAGACTCTGCATCGAAGTTTTAAAACATGAAGAAACCCAAGGTATTTTAATTTGTGGCTCAGGCATTGGAATGAGTTTAGCAGCCAATAAGCACATAGGTATTCGAGCGGCACTATGCCATGATGCCTATACCGCACAGATGGCACGGGCACACAATGATGCCAATGTGCTTTGTTTTGGACAACGTATTGTAGGATTAGGGGTCATTGAATCAATGATAGATGCATGGTGTAATACCTCTTTTGAGGGTGGCAGACATGCACAGAGAGTTTCGAAAATAGAGCTGTAACATGGCACTTGAATGGGTTTTAACAACGGTACTTTTTTCAGCTTGTATTTATTTGCTCGTAATGGTTTTTTATTTTAAAACGCTTCTTCGCAAAGAAAAACGTAGCAATATTGTTGTGAAACAAACCCTCAATGATGCTGAAATTGTCATTCGAAAATATCAGGTCCAATTGCAACGCTCTCTTGGCAATATTGATATACTCACTGACGAGCTTAAAAAAGTAAAAAATGATCTTAAATCACTCCGTACTCGTAACAGTCAATACCGTATGGAAGGCGATAAACTCCGTCAACATATTAAAGAGCTAGAAGGAAAGATTGAGGCATTGTTGTAATGAGCATTGAGATGGTTTCTTTTAGTGCATTTGCTGTTTTACTCGTCTTATTTCTTCTTCTAAAAATTTTTATTTTCAAATCATAAAGGCTATACTATGAATCATTTAAATGAGGCTGATAAAACATACCTTTTAAATTCTATTCGCAACGTTGAAGACTTCCCAAAACCCGGCATTATTTTTAAAGATATTACAACCCTTTTAGGCGATGAAAAAGCGTTTAATCTTTTGTTAGACCATCTTAGTTCACGCTATGAGAACAAAGAAATTGACTACATTGCAGGTATAGAAAGTCGTGGTTTTATTTTTGGAGCGGCTCTTGCTGCACGCCTTCGTAAACGTTTTGTACCTATCCGAAAGCCAGGTAAACTTCCCTACACAACCATTAGCGAAAAATACTCTTTAGAATACGGTGTTGATGAAGTCGCCATTCATATTGATGCTTTTTCAAGTGTGAAAACGACTAAACCGAATGTTTTATTAATAGATGACTTAATTGCAACAGGAGGGACAGCGACTGCGGCGGTTAAATTGATTAATAAAGCAGGTGCACACTGTATTGAAGCATGTTTTATTATCAATCTTACTTTTCTACAAGGGGATCTTGATATTAAAAAAACAACCCCTGTTTATTCCGTCTTAGAGGTTTTATAATGTATATTCCAAGAGCTTCAAAATTTGACCCTGATCACAATGGACACTTTGGTATTTTTGGTGGCAGATACGTTCCTGAAACATTGATGCCTGTTTTACTAGAACTTGAAAAAGAGTACCAAAGTCTGCGTTTTAGTGAAAGTTTTTGGACTGAAGTAGATTATTATCTTAAAGAGTATGTCGGACGCCCTTCTCCTCTCTACTTTGCAAAAAACATTTCACAAGAGATTGGTGCAAAAGTTTATCTCAAACGTGAAGATTTAAACCATACAGGTGCCCATAAAATCAACAACACTATTGTGCAAGGGCTAATTGCCAAAAAAATGGGTAAAAAACGTGTGATTGCTGAAACAGGAGCAGGACAGCATGGAGTAGCCACAGCAACCGTTGCAGCACTTTTGGGCTTAGAGTGTGAGATATTTATGGGTGAAAAAGATGTGGAACGTCAAGAACTCAATGTCTTTCGTATGAAACTGATGGGTGCAAAAGTACATGCGGTGAAAAGTGGCAGTCGCACGTTAAAAGACGCAATGAACGAAGCCATTCGTTATTGGGTTACACACGCACGTGATACTTTTTATATTATTGGAACTGTTGCAGGTCCTCATCCTTATCCTATGATGGTACGTGATTTTCAAGCTATTATTGGTTATGAAGCCAAAGCGCAAATTTTAGTCAAAGAAAAACGTTTACCTGATTATGTGATTGCATGTATTGGTGGCGGAAGTAATGCTATAGGTATTTTTAACCACTTTTTAGGGGAAGAAGGCGTTTCATGTATTGGCATTGAAGCAGGCGGGCTTGGCATTGATACGGATAAGCATGGTTGTTCCCTAGCTAAAGGAAGCCCTGGTGTGCTTCATGGGCAGATGAGCTATTTATTGCAAGATGATGAGGGGCAAGTTTTAGAAGCACACTCTATCTCGGCAGGGCTTGATTATCCAGGAATTGGACCAGAACACGCTTATTTAAAAGAGTTAGGTGTTGCTAAATATGACAACATTACAGATCAAGAAGCATTAGATGCGTTTGTATGGCTGAGTCGCAAAGAAGGAATCATTCCTGCATTTGAAAGTGCTCACGCCATTGCTTATTTGAAGAAAATGGCAAAAGAGGATATTAAAAATAAGGTCATCATCGTTAATCTTTCAGGACGTGGTGATAAGGATATGGTGCAAGCAAAATCTATTCTTAATATAGGATAAGGTCATGATAGAATTTTTTAATAAACATTCTGGAAAATTATTTACTCTTTTTATGACTCTTTTGCTTTCAACTTTGGGTTATTTTCTCTATTTTGCACCTGTGCAAGGGTTAGAAAATAAATTTATTTATTTAATGAAAGAGTATGGCTATATCATTCTTTTCTTTTGGGGAATGCTAGAGGGTGAAATGGGGCTTGTCATGGCAGGTCTTTTAACCCATGCAGGTGATATGAACCTTTTTATGGCAATTTTTGTAGCAGGGCTAGGTGGTTTTGCTGGGGATCAAGTCTATTTTTATATTGGGCGATTTAACAAAGTCTGGGTACACAAAAAACTACACGGACAACGTCGAAAATTAGCGCTTGCGCATCTTCTTTTAAAACGCCATGGCTGGCCTATTATTTTTATTCAACGCTATTTATATGGCTTACGAACGGTTATTCCTATTTCTATAGGGCTGACTCGCTACAGTGGTAAAATGTTTGCTTTAATTAATCTTCTCTCAGCATGGGTATGGGCATCTCTTACGATTATCCCTACATGGTATTTTGGAGAAGAAATTTTAATTGTAATCCATTGGGCAAAAGAACATTGGTATCTTGCTCTGCCACTGGCTGCTATTATTGGTGGTGGTATCTCGTACTATTTTCATCAAGTGACAGATAAAAAATTTAAGGAAAAACATGAAATTTGAAATTTTAAATCAACCGTTACATCAAACAGAAGCTGACATTAAAGTCGTTTTTATTATTCAAAAAGATTTCACACACACATGGGTGAAGGATAAAGAGAGCTTAGAACTTTTAGGCTTCAAAGGAGAAAATGAGGAGAGTCTCTTGCTTGCTCATAGCCGTACGCTTTACATAGGATGCGACTCCTTAGACACGGAAGATATCCGTCTTGCTGCGGCTAAAGCTTTAGAGAGTCTTCAAAAAACAACCTTTACCTCATTGAGTATTGGTACCTACTTAGGAGAATGCCCAAAAATGAGCTTCATGGCTTTAATTGAGGGATTTATTTTGGGAAGTTATACTTTTGACATGTATAAAAGCAAAAAAGAGCCTTCAAACATTGAAAAAATTATGGTCTGTTTAGAGGACTATAGTACACACACTCTCTCTATGAAAACAGCACAAGAAGCATTAAAAGCAGCAAATTCCATTGCAGAAGCAACCAACTTCGCCAAAGAGATTGTCAATACCATTCCCAACGATATGACCCCCATTGCTTTAGCAGACATTGCGCAAACACTTACATCTATTCCAAACGTTACATGTAAAATCATGGATGAGCACTTTTTAAAAGAAGAAGGCATGAATGCCTTTTTAGCGGTAAATCGTGCCAGCGTTCATCCTCCACGCTTGATTCATTTAAGCTATACTCCAAAAGAGCCGAAAAAACGTCTTGTTTATGTAGGCAAGGGATTGACTTATGATAGTGGTGGGCTTAGCTTAAAACCTAGCGAACATATGGTTACGATGAAAGCAGATAAAAGCGGTGGCGCTGCGGTTATGGCAATTTTTAAAGCTGCCGCAAGCCTAGAGCTTCCTTTTGAAATTCATGCCATTGTTGGAGCAACAGAAAATATGATTGGAGGCAATGCCTACAAACCCGATGATGTTTTAGTCGCTAAAAATGGCAAAACCATAGAGGTGCGTAACACCGATGCTGAGGGACGCCTAGTCTTAGCAGATTGTTTATGTTATGCGCAAGCACTTAAACCTGACTTATTGGTGGATATGGCAACACTTACAGGTGCATGTGTAGTTGCCCTTGGTGAATACACCACAGGTATTATGGGACACAACAGTGAGCTCAAGCATGCTATGCAAAAAGCAGCAAGCAAAAGTGGTGAACTCAGCGGTACGCTTCCCTTTAACAAATACCTTAAAAAATTACTCAAAAGCTCTGTAGCTGATATATCAAATATCAGCTCTAGTCGTTACGGTGGAGCCATTACAGCAGGTCTCTTTTTAGATAATTTCATCGAAGAAGAGAATAAAGAGAAATGGTTACATCTTGACATTGCAGGACCTGCCTATATTGAAAAATCATGGGGTTATAATCAAGCAGGTGCCAGTGGAGCAGGCGTTAGAATGAACCTCTACTGGATGCTTGAAGAAAATAAACAGTAAGTATGGGCTTTATGAAACCAAAAATTATCTTGATTGGGGCTTCCACAGGGGGTCCTGGTCATCTTAAAAAAATTTTAGCTGCTATTCCTGAATCTTTTAATGCTAGTATTGTGATTGCTCAACATATGAACAGCATGTTTATCCCTAGTTTTATTACTCAGTTTCAAAACGAATTGCCTTTTTTGGTTCATGGTGTGGACAAGAAAATGAGCCTTCAACCATCAACCATTTACATTTGTCCACAAAATTGCCATCTTAAACGGGGTGATTTTACTCCAAAAATTGAGCCTATTAGTGAAGGTGAGACCCCATATAATCCTAGCATTGACACTCTTTTCTCCTCTGCCTTAGAGTGCCTTAGAGATTCTGATATTATGGCCGTCTTACTGACAGGAATTGGGCATGATGGTGCCAATGGACTGAGTGAATTGCAAAAACATGGGGCAAACTGTATTGCAGAGAGTGAAGAAAGTGCTATAGTGTATGGCATGCCAAAGCGTGCGGTTGAAATCAATCCTAACATTACTTCAATGCCCTTGCATCAAATTATTGATGCTATTAAACTATTTGGAGCGTCCTAAATGTGGTTTTGGAATAGAAAAAAAGAGCCTGATATTTCGCTCACACAAGAAAAAAATCTACCTCAGGAGTTTAACCCTTTTGGGCTTCATGATGTTTTGCATTATATTAAGCGAGAAATTGGTGTGGATCTCTTCTCTAAAAACAGTGTCATTGAAACCAAACTAAAACTTTTTTGTGAACGTAAAGAAATTTACAGTTTTCGAAAACTCTTTGAGGCACTCCAACATGACACAAAGCTCAGACAAGAACTCATTGATTTGGTCACCGTCAATGAAACTTATTTTTACCGTGAAGAGTCTCAACTCAATCTTGCTGTTGAGTTTGCACTTGAAATTCCTAGTGTGCGAATTCTTTGTGCTCCATGTGCCACAGGTGAGGAGGTTTACTCTTTGTCTATGATGTTACAAGAGAAAAAAAGAGACTCCTACTCCTTTTCTATCACAGGCATTGA
>RZYK01000355.1 GCA_009930355.1 Campylobacterota bacterium
ATTTCACCAGAGATACGACCTTGCTTTCCAATCGTTACAATACTATCGGAGAGCACTTTCCCAATAATTTCTCCATCCACATGTAAACGTGTTTGGCAATTAAAAACACCCTCGACTTTGGCACCACTGGCTATGATTGTGGTTTCAGAAGCGGGGATTGTGCATTGATCAGCTTTATTAAAGATTCCCATGTGACTCTCTTCTCCTTTTTAAAGATTTCCATAAAATTAGCGCCGTTCCATTTCACAAATGGTTCAGGATCTAAGGTTCTACCAATAAACTTTATTTCATAATGCAAATGAGGACCAGTCGATAAACCAGTATTGCCAGAATACGCAATCAAATCACCTTTTCTAACAAATTGCCCTTCTTTGACAACTGACTTATTCTGTAAATGAGCATAATAACTCTCAAACCCATAATTATGACTGAGGGAGATAACATTGCCATACCCACTACTTTGATGATACTTTATAAATTTAACAACACCATCCGCCGGTGCTAAAATCGGAGTACCCATAGACGCCCTTAAATCTAAACCTGTATGAAATTCTTTACGTTTTAAAATAGGATTATCTCTCCAACCAAATTTTGAAGAAATGCCATTGTGGGCAATCACTTCACCACTAGGAATATTATCAAAAAATGTTTTTTGCTGTAAAATATTTAGGTCTAGCTCTTCCAATCTTACTTCTAGCGTCTCTTCTTCGTTAACCCGCAAACCAATTAGTTCTTCCATGGAACCTATTTTGTCACGAATATTTTCATACTCTTGCGCTTTTTCTGAAATTTGAGCTTGCAAAACCTCATTTTGCTCAACTAAAATGTTGCGCTCTTTAACGGCATTCTCTTTTTTTGCTTCCAAATTTGAAAGCTCTTTAGTTAAAAACAAAATCACAAAACTTCCCACTAAAATCACCAGTGCGACAAAAAGTGTGAAATAAAGCAAAAATTTTTTAATCAGTTGATGCAATAGAAAATGACGTGAACCATGAACATCTGAAATCGTTACGGTAAATCTATCTTTCATTTGACCCCTTTTAAAAAAGCTTCAACCACAGAAAAAGAGCCAAAGACTAAATACTCTTTATCCTCATCAATCCCACAAAAAGACTCGGTTTTAATTCCTAATTCCAATGCTACTGCATAAATATCATCTTGCAATGCCGCACGAGGACTCTGAATGTCAATCACTAAAAGTGTGTGAATAATCGGCTGTAAAATTTTCAAAATAGTGGCAAAGTCTTTATCTTTATAACTGTTGTAAACTAAAAAAAGACGTTTCCCAAAAAAAGTTTTAGCCAAAGCTTCCGCCGCCATGGCATTATGCCCTACATCAATCGTCACATTAGGCAAAATTTTCTGGCAACGCCCCTTTAGAACATTAAAATCAAATCTTTTCTGAGCTATATCATACCCCAGTACTCTTAATGCACAAAATGCCGTTTTAAAATTTTCTTCTAAAAATGAAGGTAATTGCAAGAAAGCAAGATTACGACTTAATTCATTTTTTGTTTTTTCATCAAAACATGCTTCAGCACTATACACATGAGCGCCATATTGCTTCGCACGTGTTTGAGCAATAGGATAAACTTCTTTGGCATATTGTTTGGCTAAAACCACATCTGTGCAAACACTGTTTATCTTTGTTTGAGCAATCGCTTCAATACTCTCACCTAAAAATGCTTGATGATCAATG
>RZYK01000356.1 GCA_009930355.1 Campylobacterota bacterium
ACAAACATATTGGTCATGGCGAGTAAACAGACGGTGCGAATCATCAAATCGCCATTGACACTCATAATTTTTTTAAGCTCACCTTTGTGTAACAGCTCGTCCCTAAAAAAGAAAATGCGTTTCAACGTAATGATTTTCGAGATAAACCAAAGCCCTAAGATAAAACCGTACCCTTGCGCAATGAGGGTTGCATACGCCACACCCGCTACGCCAAAATCCCAATAAAAAACAAACATCACATCCAAAACGATGTTGATGACATTGGTCGAAATCTGAAGCCACATCGTCTCTTTAATGCGCTTTTGCCCCATAATCCAACCCAAATTGACATAGCCAATTAAAACAAAGGGCGCACCCCAAATCAAAATCTCAAAATAGCTCTGCGTACTCTCTAAAACCTTAGCTTCAGGCTCATAAATGGCAAATGCCCCTTGTAAAATCGGCTGATGCAAGCCAATAAAAACCACACTAATACACAGTGCAATAAACAGAGGTCGAAAATAGGCAAAATAGACCTGTTTTTCACTTTGAGACCCCAAAGCTTGCGCTGAAAACCCCGATGTTCCCACCCGCAAAAATCCAAACAACCAATAGAGCGTGTTCAAAATCGCCGTACCAATGGCAACACCACCTACAAACGCAGGATCGCCCAAACGCCCAATGACCGCCGTATCCACCGCACCTAAAAGCGGTTGTGTCACCGTAGAGATGACAAAGGGAATCGCAATACTTAAATACTCTTTATAACCCACATCAAACCCTTAACAAAAATTGGGAATTTCAAGCGCTTCAACAGCGCCTAAAAGGCTTTTGGAATAAGGATGTGAAATATGCTTCAAATCTTCGATTTTATCAACACTTTCCACACATTCACCCTCTTTAAAAAAGATGACCCTATCGCACAGATAGGTCACACACATCACATCGTGCGTGATGAAAAGATAGGAGAGGTTGTGCTTCTCTTTAAGCGCTTTTAAAAGCTCCAAAATCTGCAACTGCACCGAAACATCGAGGGAACTTACCGCTTCATCCAGCAAAATAAACTTAGGCTTTGTCGCAATCGCTCGTGCAATGCAAACCCTTTGAAGCTGACCACCGCTGAGTTCATGCGCATACCGCTCCAAAAAGCTCTCATTCAGTCCCACTTCTTCAAGGAGCGAGGTGATGTACCCACGTTTCTCTTTGGCACACGCAATGCTTTTTCCAAGCGCTTCGGCGATAACCTCTTTGACACGAAAGCGAGGATTTACTGAACTGGTATAGTCTTGAAATACCACACTCATCTCTTTTTCATACGCTCTTTTTTCGCTTTTTCCCTCAAAAAAGATGGTGCCCTCATCGGCTTTTTCAATCCCTAAGATAATCTTGCCTAGTGTACTTTTGCCACTTCCAGACTCACCAATGAGTCCAACGCATTCGCCTCTTTTTACATGTAAAGAGACTCCTTTTAAAACCGCTTTATGCCTCTTTTTAAAAAGACCTTGCGATTCATGGTAGCCTTTTACAATGCCCTTTGCTTCTAACATGCGCACTCCTTCACACATCTTTGAAACGCCTCAATCAGCTTCAAACGTGTGGAGATAAGCTCTTTGGTCGGTGCTTCTTTGGGAGAAAAGATAATCTCCTGCGCACGCCCGCTCTCGACAATTTTTCCTTGATGCATCACCATCATCGTA
>RZYK01000004.1 GCA_009930355.1 Campylobacterota bacterium
GCAAATGTTAAGGTACCAACATCAGCACCTTGACCATGATCTTCCCATGAATTTCCAACTGCTACACCATTTTTTGTAAGCTCTGCCCATGCTTCTGATGTGTCTGGACCATCCAATCCACAACCGTAAATATTAACGGAGACACCCACCCCATATTTTTTATCAGCTGCGGCATTAGCATTCTTTTTCGCTGCTGTCTTTTTCGCTAATTCATACACTGGGCGAGATTTTTCAAACAGTTCATCTAAGCAATAGACATCAGGACTACACCCTGTTGGTGTTGTATCTCCCTCTCTATAGATATTTTTATACCTAAAGTCAAAGGGGTCCATGCCCACTTTTTCAGCCAATTCATCAATCAATACTTCGGATGGGAACATAATCTCAGGAGCACCATACCCACGGAATGCAGAACCCCAACCGTGATTGGTACATACCGTGCGTCCATTACCACGAATATTCGGTATCATATATCCAGCCCCACCAAATTGGAAACCACGTTGTGTTAACAAGTCACCAAATTCTGAATAGGGTCCATGATCCACACTCCAATCAGACTCTAAGGCTAAGATTTTGCCCTCTTTATTCGCTGCCATTTTCATGGTAGTCCAGAATGGTGATCGTTTACCTGTATAAGTGATTTGTTGAAACATATTAAATTCAAGATACACAGGTCTTCCTGTTGCGAGTGTTGCGACACCTAAAAGTGCTTCAATGGTTGGGCTAAATTTATAACCAAAGGTCGCACCTGTGTTGTTTTGAACAATGAAAACATCCTCAGCTTTCATACCCACACCCTCTGCAATCATCAACGCATGGAAGTGAAGCGCAATACTTTTTGAATGAATAATCAGTTTGCCTTCATCATTAACATACGCAAAACCAACATCTGGCTCTAGAGGTAAATGCGGTTGACGTTGTGTGTAAAAACTGTCTTCTACTACATATGGAGCACTTGACATAATAGACGCTGTATCGCCACCTTTGGCAATGTAGTTGGTAAAGTAAACGTTAGGAGTGCCTGGGTGAATTTCAATCGCATCTTCTGCCATCGCATCAGGGGCATTCATATAGGCTGGTAACTCTTCGATTTCGACTTTCACTTTATCGACACCCGCATGGGCTGCTTTTTCGTTATCGGCTAGAACGATGGCTATCGCATCGCCAAATTGGAAGATTTTTTTGTCATTTAAAATAGGTCTGTCCAAACCATCACCTTTGTTAGATGGGAAAGCAAGTCCGTTAATGCGGTTTGTTCCTTTGACATCTTTATAGGTTAAAACAGCTACAACACCCGGCACTTTTTTCGCTTCTTCGGTGTCGATAGAGAGGATATTAGCGTGAGAGACTTGCGCTTGAACAATTTTTGCATGGAGGGTATTGGAAGGAAGTTTTAAGCCTAAGTCCGCACCAAAGTCCCATGTTCCCATAACTTTTGCCATGGCAGAAGGTCTTGGTAGGGATGAGCCAACCAAAGAAGCTCCCTCAGGAATTTTTTTCCAAAACTCTTTGACACTCATTTCACCGCGTACCAGTTTTGCAGCGTCCATCACCGCATCAACAAGAGGCTGATACCCCGTACATCGGCAAAGGTTTTTATTTTTTTGAAACCAGTCGCGTACTTCTTCACGCGTTGGATTATTGTTTTGATCTAAAAGCGCTTTAGCGGAAACAATAAATCCTGGTGTACAAAAACCACACTGCGCACCGCCATGAACCATCCATGAAATTTGAAGAGGATGAAGTTTATCTTTACTTCCTACGCCCTCAATGGTAATAATTTCATCATTATCATTGATTTTTTTCATTTTAGTAATACATGAACGTACTACCTTACCATTAAGGATAACTGTACATGTACCACATTCTCCACTACCACAGCCTACTTTTGTACCTGTCAAACCCAACTGTTTTCTAAGCACATCCGATAGTTTTTCCTCTGCATCCGCAACAAATGTCGTTTTAGCGCCATTGATGAGTATTGTTCTCTTTAACATCGTTTTCCTTTATAAAAATGTATTCGTAACTCTTTACATGTAATAATATGCAAAAATAACATATCTGTATTTATAAGCTTTCTGAAATCTCATGTTATGTCTATAGAATATGATTTTTTAGCATATTCCTACCCATAAGTTATCAAAAAACACCCCCTACACCCTCTACACAGCCCATGCGTTATATACTTTAAAATAGTGCTCAGCCTCCTATTGGGTAATTATTATCTCTTCATAACCATCATATAGCATGAATGTAGCATGAATGTAGCAAGGCGGTTTCGTTTAAATTCCTGCTACTTAAAGAACTGCTTATGTGTGATTTTGTTACAAAGAGAAACGTTATTTCTTGCACTTGTTCTCTAATTGAATGATTTACAAGCGCATATTTGCTATCTTCAGTTCACATACAAGGAGAACGTTTTATGCAAACAAAGAATTTTTGTTATGAAACAGGTCCAGTAGAAGATCTTATTGATTTTTCTTTATTTGAACATGAACAGCATGTTTTAATACAAATATTTTGTGGGCAAAATAAGGAAATATTGGACTCTTTAACGTCCACAATCCTCAAACATCTTCCCTATGCTATTTGTATAGGAACTACAACCGATGGAGAAATATACGGAGAATCCATTACGACATCACAAACGGTTATATCCATTAGTATTTTTCAAGATACCTTTCTTAAAACAGCTTTTGCACATGATGAAGATTCTTTTCAATGCGGTATGCAAATTGCAACCAAACTTATTACTCCAAATACCAAACTTTTGATTCTTTTTTCTGATGGTACACGTATGAATGCAGAAAAATTTTTAAAAGGCATTGAAGCTTTTAATCCAAACATTCCTATTTGTGGTGGTATGGCAGGAGACAATGGCAAATTTGAAAAAACCTATATCTCCTCACAAAATACCCTTTTAAATGAAGGTGTCGTGGGGGTTTCCTTAAACTCCGATGTGTTACATGTAGCCACAGATTATAAATTTGATTGGAAACCGATTGGACTTAAACATACCATTACCAAAGTGAAGGACAATAGGGTTTACCTCATCGATGATATGAAAGCCTCTTATTTTTACGATAAATATTTAGGTAGTGATTTTTCTCAAACTGAATTTCCTCTTATCTTAGAAAAAAATGGTATCACTATGGCACGCGCAGTCATTGCAAAGCATGAAGATGGAAGCCTCAGTTACAGTGGCAATTTAGAAGAAGGTGATGAGGTAAGAATTGGGTTTGGTGACGCTGAATCTTTAATGAGAGACCCCATTGAGGTCTTGGAGAATTTACATACTATCAATGTAGAATCATTTTATATCTTCTCCTGTATGGCTCGTAGAAGGTTTATGCCTTTTCTTATTAAACTGGGTATTGGCTCTTTCTCCAAAATTGCTCCTGCAGCAGGTTTTTTTACCTATTCAGAGTTTTACCATCACAACGGAAGCAATAAACTACTCAATCAAACCTTGACGGTTGTCGCCCTAAGCGAATCTCCTAATCCTTTAAATGCCTTAGAAATTTTTCCTAAAGAAGAGCCAAAAAAAAATACCTCCTATTCTAAAACCATCCAATCTTTAACCCACCTTGTAGAACAAAGTGCTAGAGACTATGATGAACAGTCCAAACGCCTAGAAGCACAGATGAATTACTCTGAAAATCTGTTAGCATCACACAAACAGTTTTTACGCTATACCGTTCATGAAATGAATACCCCACTAAGTGTTATTATGAGCAATATAGAACTCCATGAAATGGAATTTGGACGAAGTGTTTATTTGGAAAATATTGAAGTGGCGGTTAAAAGTATTTTTTCCATGTACGATGATTTGAGTTATCTAGTGAAAAAAGATCATGTTCACTATCTAAAACATAAAATCGATTTGATTGATTATGTTCGCAGTCGTATCGAGTTCTTTGCACAAGTCGCACAGAAAGCAAAATCGCTTTTTATTTTTGAAACCAACTGCGAGAAAGCAATTATCTTTTTTAACGAAACAAAACTACAACGCATCATTGATAACAATCTAACCAACGCTATTAAATATACCTTTGAAAATGAAAATATTATCGTTTCCCTTAAAAAAGAGGAAGAGCGTTATTTTTTTTGTATTGCATCACACTCACGCAAAATTCAAAAACCTGAAAAAATATTTGAAGAGTACTATCGAGAAGAGCAAGCCAAAGATGGATTTGGGCTAGGTCTTAATCTTGTTAAACGAATCTGCAAAGAAGAAGATGTAAAAATCAAACTCCACTCAGACGAAAAGCGTACCTCTTTTTGTTATGAATTCAAAGTTGAAAACATATGAAAATCCTACTCTTAGAAGATGATATTTTATTAAATGAATCGATTACAAAATACCTAACTGGCATTGGACACACGATGACGTCCGTACGAGATGGCAATGTCTGTTTAGCTATTTTAGAGAAAGAAAAATTTGATTTACTTGTGTTCGATATTAATGTACCAAATATAAATGGATTAAGCATTTTAGAGACCCTACATACACAAAAAAAGACCATACCAATTATTTTTATCTCTGCACTTATTGATATTGAAGATATTTCACGTGCGTTTGAGTTAGGCTGTTACGACTATCTCAAAAAACCATTTCACTTAAAAGAACTGACCATTCGCATTGATAGAATCGCAAAAACTGCCACAAAAGTAATGTGCCACAAACGACTCTCAAACTCTTACAGTTTTAATTGTGAAACAATGACACTTTATTTTCACGATGAACCGCAAATTTTATCCAAACGACAACTCAAAATTATAGAGTTTCTCACCCATAATCGAGGCTTTGTCTGTAGCTACGATATGTTCCGAAAGAGTGTTTGGGATGATTGTGATGGTTTCGTTGATGATGCAACCATTCGAACTGAAGTCAATCGCCTCAAAAATCATTTACAAGAAGATTTTATCACTAACATAAGAGGCATTGGCTACACCATAAAAATCCCTACACTCTAACTCTTTGACGTTTACATGTAAACGTCTCTTTTAACCTTATTGTTTCTTCATAACTGCATCCATAAATCGTTGACCCCACATATGAATATCATTATTACGCACAATAGCATTCATACGAGACATACGGTATGTTCTATCATCATGCTCTAAGGTCAGAGCTAAATAAAGTGTCTCTTCCATATTTTTTGCATCATAAGGGTTACTCAATAATGCGCCATGCAACTCAACAGCAACCCCCGCAAACTCTGAGAGTACAAGCACACCACTGCCCCCTAATTTTCCTTGTGTTGCTACATACTCTTTCGCAACAAGGTTAAGCCCATCACGCAGTGGAGTTATCCATGCAATATCGGATATTGCATAATACGTTAACACATCTTCATACGAAATCGAACGATAAAAATAGCGTACAGGAGTCCAATCTAACGTTGAAAAACGACCATTAATACGTCCTACAAGCATATCAACCTCAACACGCAATGCTTCATACACTTCCATACCAGGCGCTGCTGGCGTTATAAAATTAAGCAACACCACATTACCAATAAACTCAGGATGATTTTGCAATAACGATTCAAATGCCATAAGTTTTTCAAGAGCCCCTTTCACATAATCAAGTCGCTCTAAAGAGAGAATCACACGCTTGCCTTTAAATTCTGCACGAATACACTCTGTTTTATCTGAAAAAGAGGGATGAGTGACACATGCGTCTATTTGCTGACAATCAATCCCCACAGGATGTGCTCCCAAATGTACTTCTCTCCTTGAAACAGCAATAGCCGTGCTCATACGATCAACACCTAAAGCACATCCATACGTCATAAACCTTGGCGCACATGTTGATTGGGAAAGAATTTTTGTAGGGGCATAACTGCGCACAACATCCACAAAATTTTCAACATACCGAGGGATATGAAATCCTATATAATCACATTGCAATAAACTTCCTATAATCTCCCTTCGCCATGGGATAATAATGCTCTTGATGAAATTCAGCCTTATCAGGAAATGAAAAGATAATGGGCCAAAACGCCTCTTTGGAAAATTTCTTATAAAACAAATCCACATCATGGGGAAGAAGAGGAATACGTGAAGCGTGTAGATTTGGATATTTGTCAGCATCGACAACCACGTGTACATCAAAATTCTCAGGGTTTCTTGAAGCTTGTTGTGACCATGCAACCCATACACCTTTAATACCAGAGGTGAAAAAATTGAGGAGTGTCGGCATGATGCCATTGGGACTTTTAGGTTTACGCCTTGTGCCATTGGGAAGTTCATCAAAAGGCAAACGATGGTACACCATAACCAAATCCGAACGCCCCACGTCCTGAACAACAGCTGGTTTTTGTGTCTCTAAAAATTGATAATGCTTAAGCCCTTCCAAAATACCCGCACACCCCTCTGCACAAGAGAGATAAACACTTTCACAATCACATACGGCATGAATCAAAGCAGGTTCAGCACCACCCACAACAATGCTTGAAAAACTCTCTTTAAACATTGATAAATCGTTGAGTGTATCCCCTGCTGTTACAACATTTTGGCTCTTAAAATTAAAATGTTCACATAGTTTTTTGAGCGTAGAACCTTTACCTATACCTTTGGGTAAGACATCCAAATATTTTTGAGCAGAAAAAAGAAGTTCACACCCTAAAGCTTCAACAACCTCCCTTAACCTATCATCTATTAAACCCTCACGCACTAAAAAAGAACAACGGCGTTCTTGAGGGACACTTTGTCGTTCCAAATAATCAAATGTGCTTAAAGCATCCAAAACAACCTGTGTCCCTGGCCATTTATATGAAATTTCTTGTTGCAAAGGAAAAACAGGCAATAAAGTATCCCCATAAAGAACCGTAGCGCCTACATCGGCAATGATATAATGAGGACGAGGCACCATAGGATCATTTAAAACAGGTAAAATGGATTCTAGCCCTCTTCCTGTTACAAAAATCAGTTTAGCATGGGGAATATTGCCACTAAAAAGTTCACGAAGATAACGTCTTGCAGGTAATGGTCCTGCAAGTAAAGTACCGTCTAAATCGGTCGCAAGAACAACGCTTGATGGTGGAGAAGAAACCAGTGTATTGAGCATTTATGCCTCCATTGTAGTTTGGTTTACAAAACCCTTTGGGTGGGCAACATTGATTTAAAATGAGCTATAAAAACCCTGTAAATAGTCTAAAATAGGTAGGTATGAAAATCTATTGTAACAAAAATATTTTTATCTTAGCTTAAGGAATAAAACCTTGCTCTTCTTTACATGTAAAGCTATTCACATACCACAACATACGTATGTTCAGGAATTTGACGCAGATAAAAAATCATTTTTACTGGCTTTTGAGGACATTCTAACATTATGCTTTGCTTCATAAATGGGAATGAAGCGGTTTTGAAAATTTCCCCTTGTGCGTTGAGCAGATGGAAATCATGCAAACCACATTTATTGCGACTATCGCTTTCACATGCAATATTCACACGCTTTTCTTGTTCATCATAGCTTACATGTAAATCAATACTATAGCTGACAGGATGGGCGTACAAAGAAGAAAAAAACAGATAAAACAATAAAAAAACTCTCATGGATTAACTCCTAAACAAAAATCGTAGTCACTTTTTTGGGCGTCATACGCATAGATGCTTTGAACATTGCGCAACTGATACGCCATATACAAAGTTGCATCAATGGTGCAAAAAATAGAAGGTTGGCTAAAAAGATACTCTGTTGTAAAGGTCACGACAAGACGTTTGCTTGCAATGCTCACGTTAAAATCTTTGGGCTTGATTGGTATTTCTTTTTCACCACTTTGAAAAAAGAGGTTGGAATGGTTGGCTGCCAAAGGCTCTATGTGCTCTTTTAAAAAATGTTGCGCTTCTTTTGCATCTAAGATACCATTTTTATCGGTGTCAAACTCAAAAATCAACAGTTTGGAGTTAAGCGCATCAAAACGCCAACGATGGAAAATAGCCTCTTTTTCAATGCGAATATCCGTGTCAATAAAAAAATGCGGGTGTGCGCAAAGCGTAAGATGAAAAACGATAATAAGGTAAAAAAACTTCATACTAAAATAGCCATGCCAAGTCCAAACAAAAGGGCAATGCCTACAAAGCTAAGATTATGCAACACCCCTTTGTAACGGTTTAAAAAAGGGGCTTTTTTGACGTGCGTGGTTGCTATTGCCGCCAAAGACATCGTAATGCCCATCCCCACGCTCATGCTCATTGCACTGGCAACACCTAGGGTGTAATAACCCAAAATCATTGAAAACAACACAATGCTCATCACACCAGGGCATGGCACAATCCCAATAGAAAAAGCGATTTTTAAAAGACTTTTAGATGAGGTAGATGCATACTGAGCGGTGGCAGATCGGCGCTCTTTGAGCGTCTCAAAGAGTAAAAAAAGTGCAACCAACATAATAAAAATGGCGGAGAGTTTATACGCATGGGCATTGATGCGCTCAAAATATTTCATAATGGCATTTTGAAAAAAAAGATAGAGTATCGCTGTGATACCAAGGGCGGAAAACGTATGTACCAAAGCGGTCAAAAAGCCTGCTTTGAGGGCATCACGCACTTTGGAGCCGTGCACTAAAAAATAACTCGCAATCACCATTTTCCCATGCCCCGGCCCTAGGGCATGCACCAAGCCATACACAAAAGCACTCAAGAGAATGTACCCATACACTTCCACACCGCCTTGAGCGGATTCGAGGCTATCAAACGCATCGGTAAGGAAGCTATTAAGCTCTTTTTGCCACCCAATAATATGGCTTAAAAAAGCATCGTAAAGCTCACTCATCGCTCAATCTTTTCCAAATGGGTCATTTGCTTACTTGTGACTTCTTTATGCACATTGGTAACAGGCTTCACATGGGCATCACGTCCATAGATAAAGCTTTGCTCATCTACAATGACTTTATAGGCTTTATTGAGCGTTAAAGCCCGTTGTTTGGAAGGCAACAATAAGTAAGAGATGTCATTTCTGAGCTTTTTTATCGCCTCTTTTTTAACCTTCCAGTATGAATTCAAAACGATGTTGGGATTTTCAAGTTTGGCAAGTAGCTCTTTTTCGATATTTTTTTCATCCTTTTCCCACCCTTTGACAAAAAACTTTTCCATCACCTCTTCATTATCTCTAAATTCATCGCCTGCGTTGTTGTTTTTAAGGTAACGCACATACTCACTCTCACCATTTGGAAGGAGCATATCTTTGATGTTTTTAAACCCTTTTTCACTCCAGTGGTACCAACCCTCTTTGTGCGTGCCTTTTTCAAATTTGCGCTGAAAGACAAAGGTGCTATCGGCAATCGCTCCGATGTTGTTATGGCATCCCATACAAAAGAGTGTTTCTTCATAACTTTGAGGACGAAGTTCCCCTTTACTATCTTCAATAAAGCCTTGATAGTACCAGCCGATTTTGTTGTTCAATCCCGTTTCGATGTCACCCACGTAGGTATCGACATTATCGGGTGAGCTCTCTTTCTCTTTTAAGTCTTCCATGCCCGCATTGGAGAGTTGGAAGTAGGGATACCAAAAGCGTTTTTTGCCATAGCGAAGCTCCTTCATACGAGGAGCGAGGGCGATTTCACCGTTTTTGTCGATGTTGATGTAGCGAACCGAGTGTAAAAACTCCGTATCTTTGGGGTAAAGCCCTGGGGCGATAAGATACTCGTTGGTTTCAAGGAGCTTTTTCGCATGCCCCACATAGCTCATACTAAAGTTGGAAAGCTTTAGGGACTGCGCGTAGTATTCGGGTTGTTGCCAGTTGAAAACAATTTCATTCGCCACGTCTAGTACACCGTTTTGGTTCAAATCCACCCCATAGCGCTTCTCATCGGTGGGTGCAATAGCAAGGCTTTTTTGTTTGATAAGCGATTCGACGATGAGAAGGTTGAGCTTATAGACTTCCTTATCAAAGCGTCCATTTTCATCTTCTTGAAACGGTTTGGCAAGACGAATAAGTACATCGTCCGTACTGCCATTGGTCGGCCAAAAGGTACCTAAAAACGGATAGTACGCAAAGGCTCTCCAGCCCGTATAGTCGCCATTGGGGGCTTTATCAAACCCTTCCTCATCAAAGTGAAAATAACAATCAGGTACATACCCATCCCAAACACCATTGGTGTTAAAATCCCATTTTGAATGAAGATTTTGAAGTTTATCTTGCAAAATAATCTTGCCATTTTTAAGATAGTTATCTTCTCTGACATATTTCAAAATCGCCTCATCACTGATGCTATGTACCGCTTGCGTTCTGTCTAAAAAAAGATTACTCCATGGGTTTTTTAACGCAGCTGCTGGAAAATCATAGGCACGCTGTAACTCATCATCGTACAAGGTAAAGTTAGGAATTTTATTTTTCACATGGCAACTAAAACAGGGATTATGCAAAATATTTGGGTTACTTTCATCTTCTGTTTTTGTGTAACATTGACTCGTAATATAAGCAGTTTCATTGTATAAAGTCGTGTTTTTCAGATCAATCTCTTCTGCGAAAAGCACGTTACATGTAAACAGAGAAACTATCAAACCATAGCTGTATATCTGCATTGAGAATCACTTTCTTAAGCATTATTTTGAAAAATTCTAATCTTAAAAAGTTGCAATTTTATTACACTGTTTTTTTTGACAAATGTCACACTTTTGTAATACCTCTGTAATGAATTGGTTTTACAATGCGGTTCTTACACCCCAATACTAAGGAAGAACTATGACATACGTGATGCTTAAAAGCACGCTCGCTCTTTCAGTCGCTGGCTTAATTTTCAGTGGCTGTACCACCACCCCATCACCTGCGACACAAACGCACAATGAGGTCTATTTTAAACCCGTAAAAGCACCCATAAGCGATGCGGAGAAAAAACAGATTATGACTTCTGAAGAAGTGGTTATTAATGGGCAAGCACACAAAATTGCATGGCACACCATTGCACGAACGGGTCAAGTATTACCCAGTTTAGACGGTAAAACCACGGAGATTTTTGGTCAAGTCAAAGATGAAACGGGCAAACCCATTAGCCATAAAGATGGAAGCCCCTTTGTCTGTAAGACCAGTAAAGATGGCTCAGGCCCTGATCACACCACGCTTCATGAGTTAAATGGTACTCTTTTTGCGATTACCCAATTTGAATGTGGACCAGCTGCGATGTACATCTCCAGACTTGAAAAAACGGCTGAGGGTGGACTTAAAGCCGTTGCGACCAGCCACATCTCCCAAGCAGGATACCATGGCGGTTGGGTGCACTGTGCGGGGATGAAAACACCGTGGGGTAGCCATTTGGGAAGTGAAGAGTATGAAGCAAATGCCAGAGCCGTAGCCAAAGATGAATATTACTCTAATTACACACTCTACTTTAAAGAGGGTGAAAAAGCCTTAAACCCTTACTATTGGGGATGGATGCCAGAAGTGACCATCACAAACGACAAAGGCGATACAAAGTATGTCAAGCACTACTCCATGGGTCGTTTTGCGCATGAGTTAGGCTATGTTATGCCCGATGAAAAAACAGTTTACTTGACCGATGATGGTGTAAACGGTGCCTTATTTATGTTTATTGCCGATAAAGAGAGGGATTTGAGTTCAGGTACGTTGTATTCGGCGAAATTAGAGCAAAAAAGTGACCTTAATGGCGGTTCTTTTGATATTAAATGGATTAATTTAGGACGAGCCAATGACGCTCAAATGCGTAAATTTGTCGATAAAAAGCTCTCCTTTGAAGATATGTTTGAGGTTGCAAAAGATGACCATGGAAAATGTCCTGCTGATTTTCGCTCTGTCAATACCGCATGGGGAACCGAGTGTTTGAAACTAAAATCTGGAATGGGTCTGGTTGCTTCACGTTTAGAATCAAGACGCTACGCAGGCTACATGGGAGCGACAACAGAGTTTAATAAAAAAGAGGGCATAACCTTCGATCCTAAACGCAACCAACTCTACATTGCCATTAGCCGTATTTTATACGGTATGGAAGATTTCAAAAAGAGTGGAAAAGAGAGTAATGCCTATGATTTAGGTGGTGGTAATCACATTAAACTTCCACGCAATGACTGTGGTGGCGTGTATAAGCTAGCGATCATAGGCGGACAAAAAGACTCTAGTGGGGTTGCCATTGCGAGCAATTTAGTCGCAGGAAATTTTGTGGGCGAAGTGATTGGTGTAATGAAAACCTATCCTAAAGGAAGCGAATTTGATGGCAATAAATGTGCGATTGATGCTATTGCGGAGCCTGATAACCTAACTTTTATCAAAAACTCCAATGTCCTCATCATCGGGGAAGATACTGGCTTACACCAAATTGATTATATCTGGGCGTATGATGTTGAAACCAAAAGCCTCACACGCATCTTAACCGCACCCTATGGTTCTGAAACCACCTCTCCATTTTGGTATCCAAACATCGGTGGTAACGGCTACCTCACAACTGTCATTCAGCACCCTTACGGCGAGAGTGATAAAGACAAGAAAAGCTCACCTCAAGACATCGAGTCATGGATTGGTGTTGTCGGACCTTTCCCTGCATTTGAGTAAACCTATCCAAAAGCTTAGGAAAAATTTCCTAAGCTTTACGCTTCTCTCCTTTTTGGAGTAATAAACGGGTGTTGTAAATACTAATACCTATCGTTGCAAGAAGTAGAATAAACGCCAATGCCAAAGAGAGGCTAAGTGCCAAAGGAATCTTTTTTTCTTCTGCTTTTAGAGGCATAGTATCAGAAGATGTCTCGTTCTTTTTTGGCTCACTCTTTTCAAAACCACCCTTTGGTGCAATGCCCTCACGACGTACCTGATGTCCAGGTCCGCCATCTAAGATAATTTCATACGGTATTTTTGGAATCTCTAAAACCAATTCACTGCTATCGGGCAATCTTTGTTGCGCTAAAATCTCTTCGCTACCTAAGATTTTTAACTTCACCAACGCCCCCGCTGCACTCTCTCCTGTACTAAATTCACCTTTAATACTCAGTGTACCATCATCGTTATCCCCAACATGCATCAACAACGTATGTGCATAAAGCCACAGTGGCAAGGCAAACAAACATGCAATTTTTTTCATACACTCTCCTCTTTTTTTCTCCACAATAAAGGTATATCTTCTGCCTTTTTAGGCAATTTTACGCCGACATACACCAGTAAACATCCAAAGCCCATTAACGCAAGATCCCAACCAAAAATGCCATGGGTTAACACGATGCCTTGATGAAACAGATGCAACAAACTCGCCCCCACAAACAATGCCCCACCTAAAATGAGGAATTCTTTTGCAGCACGGTACGAATCAAGTCGGTACAATGCCCAAAAAAGAGTGCCTAACCATGCATTGTAAAAAAATCCTTTTTGCCACAACAGCCTATCGTGTATCTCAAAAGGCAAAAGCCATTGTAAAACAAACAAAAGCGCTGTAGCAGGAAGGACGCCGACCATAATGCTTAAGGCAATTTTGCTCATCCAATGGTAAAAAGGTAAAGCTTCATGAAATTTTTTTGCCTCTTTTTCAAGCCACAATAAAACCCCGCACGCAATAGCCAAAGCACTTGCCATCATCAACAACGCCACACAGATACGACTGATGACATCAACACCAAATAAAAAATGGAGAAAAAACGTTGCTTCAGCAAAGAAAACACTCCATGAACGCTCTAAAACTTTTTGATGCGTTATCAATGTGCCATCAACAGCGCTAAGTGTCACACTTGGCTTGTTAAAAACGCCTCCGTTTAAAAAGGGTTTGTAGGGATCATAGCCTTTAAACTCAACCTGTGCATTTTTATCTTTCCAGTTAATCAATCGTATGGTTTGAAACGCAATCCTCGCATCCACCTTTTGCGCCAATACCATTAAATGGGCAATAGAAAGCATGGGTGCGGATTCATTAAAGGATGTGCGTACCTCATCTTTTGGAAACAAAACAGGTCCAATAATCGCATCAATACGACTCTCTTTTCCTCCGCTTATCAGCTTTGCCATCGGTAAGGCGCTGATCAAAGAAAGATTCATAAACGCACCGCTTAGCACAATCATCAAAAAAGGAAGAAATGTCCACGCAAAAATCTTTACATGTAAAGTCGAAAAAAGTGCACGGGGTGTTTTAAAACTCTTTTTATAGGAGAAAATCATGATTAAAATTACACCAGAGAGCACAACACTCATCACGCCAACAGCACTAAAACCAAAGAGAAAACGCCCCAAAAAGCTTCCTATGACACCAAACCATTCTTTATCAAAATTGAGCATTTTGCCATAATGAAGTTCATTTAAAAATTCTGCTAAATACGATTGTTTGCCCTCATCTCTCATTTTTTCCCCACTAAGAGGATTAAAATAAAGAGGTGCTGCGAAACGATGAGAGACTTTTAGAGCACTCTCATTCATGGTACCTGGCAAGGTTATTAGCAGATTATTTTTAGGAAATGCGGGGTCGCCTAAAACCTGATCTATCATTTTTTCATAATCAATGTGTGTATGGGAAAGAGAGCCTATATGCCGTGATGGCTTTTCCCACACCTGAATATACGGTATAAAAATAGCAAACACCCCAAAAAAAACACTGATATACATCACAAAAGAGACCAACAATCCTAGGCTTACATGCGTCCGTAAAAGACGTTGTTTCCATGCTTTTGACGTATCTACTTTATCCATAAACGTATCCTAAAAAAGATGAGAAGAGAATGGTTGGAACCACAAAACGAAGCAGTGCGCTCAGTCTTGTAGGTGCTAATACAATCCACAATGCAACCACTGACCATGCAAGCGTATTGTACAAAAGTGCGATAACCGCTAAATCAGATTTGAACGATGGGTACAAAAAAACCACACTGCACATCATCACATACGAAAGCACCAAACCGCCAAAAATGGCGGTGAGGATGCGAAAAAGCCCTATTGTTTTACCGTTTGGCTCAGGCGTGGCTAAAGAGCGATAAAGATTCATGTTAAGCAGCTCTTCTTAGAAACGGTAGTCAAAGGTCACACCAAACGTACGGGGTTGTCCCACTTGCGCAAAGGTGCCACGGTAGTTATACAAGACCTCTTCATCAAAGGCATTTTTAAGATAGGTACGAATCGTATAATCTTTCGTCTCGTAGCCTAAATTAAAATTGACCAAGGTATATTTGCCTGCTTTAAATGCATCTAAATTATTGATCCCTGTATAATACTCACCCACATAATTTAAGTCACTTCCAAAAAAGAAGCCTCCGCCAAAATGCTGCGTAAAGCCTAAACTTCCTGTAAAATGAGGCGCATGGTTAAATTCATTGCCCTTAAAGGTTGTCCCTTCTGGTGCTTTGGTGATTTCGCTGCGTAAAAATCCAAGAGCGCCATGAAGTTCTAAATCAGAACTTAACCGATAGCTTGATTCGACTTCAAAGCCATAGCTTTTTCCCTCAGGAACATTGCTAAAACGCTGTCCCAAACCAGACCCTGCAATCCCTTGATAATCGCTGTAGTCATTGTAAAAAAGATTGGTATTCAGCGAAAGCCTTTTATTTAACATCAAAGAGCGTGTAGTTGCCTCATACGTCCACACCTCTTCTTTATCGTATTCATAATACGTATACGTATCCCATGTTAAAGAGCCACCTCCTGGGTTGTACCCTTTTCGTGCTGTAAGACCAATGGTGTGTTCAGGTGTGAGTTTATAATTGAGCCCCACTTTAGGTAAAAACATGGTTTCTGCCACATTGGCGTCCATGGGTTTGGTATTGTACGTTACATCACGTTCTTGATGCTCTCGCTCAATGCGCCCACCAAAAATGAAGTCCAACTTCGTATTTACATGTAAAGACTCTTCAAAGTAAAACGCAAGGGCGTTGATCGTGTCATCGCTATCCATCGTAATTTGCTTTGTAATATCCGTCTTTTGTGCACGATGGTAAAAATAAAGCCCTGCCATACTGGTAATGAGTCCCTCTTTTGGGTTATGCACCAAACGAGGCTCTAAGGTTATGCTCTTTTCATCAATCTTCATATCCATCGCTGTAGGGGCTTGCTCAAACGTCGTTTTGGTCTTGCTATACCCTGCTAAAAAATAAAAAGTCGTCTCAGGATTGAGGACATACTCCACATCGGTGCTCAACAGATGGCTTTTACTGTCACCATAACGCACAAGGTTAGAGGGAGTAGAAACCAAAAAGGTATAATCTGAAATATCTGAATTAGGGCTAATTTCATTCATATAGCCACCCTCACTCTGCTTATGCGCTGCTGTCATTTTAACCGTCAAGCCCTCTATCTCTTTGGGTATCCACAACACTTTGCCTCGCACACTGCCTTGTTTGATGTCTGAAGGATCCCACGGTGTGTTACTTCCCTCATAATTCATAAAACTATGCCCGTACGCACCCTCCATACTTAAACGCATTGCCAATTCATTCTCCACCACAGGGCCTGAAATCATCGCCGCAAAAAGTGCTTTATCTGATTCATTTTCATACCCAATGC
This sequence comes from Campylobacterota bacterium, assembly GCA_009930355.1. GTDB lineage: Bacteria > Campylobacterota > Campylobacteria > Campylobacterales > Sulfurospirillaceae > Sulfurospirillum. Next base: position 16,424 of record RZYK01000004.1, read on the forward strand.
GCACTGCACCCTCAGGCTCAAAGCTAGGATCTTTAGTGCTAACAACTACTGCCCCACCGATGCTATTTCGTCCTTGCGTGGTCGATTGAGGACCTCGTAAGACTTCTATTTGCTCCACATCCCACGAACTCACATCCATATAGCGTTGTCCGTTCCATGCCTCGCTTAAGCCATCCACACTGGTACTGATGCGAGGACGTGTTCCTGAAAGTACCGCAAACCCTCCAATCGCAGGTCCAGCACCATTCACACCCCTAATAATGGGAATATCAGAAGGGTTATTGATCATATTGGGAACCTGCGATGCAACGTCATAAATTGATTTATTATCCGCTTTTCCCACAGAATCGCCCTTAAACACACTAACAGCTATTGTGGTCTCTTGCATCGAACGCTCAATTTTTTCACCCGTAACCGTTACTTCGCTAAGTTCAACCGTTGTATTCTCCGCAAATGCAAATGAGGGCAAAAGAGCACACACCACCAAACTTCTTTTCCATATATTTTTCTTCCACATACCTATCCTTTTTGTCTCAATCAGTTTGCATGGAAGAAGTGTGCCATTTATGATGACGATTATCAATAAATAAAAAGTCACAAAAAGGAAAAAAAAGAATACAAAGGGGAAAAATGCTGTTTAATGAAACTGTTTGCGGTAAATACTAGGGGATACTCCAAAACGCTCCATAAATAATTTGCTAAAATGTCCTGAGTGTTTGTAGCCCACTTTAGAGCTGACCTCTTTGACACTCATAGGTTTTTCAAGCAGCTGTTTTGCCATCGCTAAACGCTGTGTTTGAAGCATCTCATACACCGTCATACCATAATAAGCTTTAAAATCTTTTTTCAAATAACACTCATTGATAGCGGAACGATACGCAATCTGTTTGATAGAAAGCTCTTTGTCATACTCATTATGTATGATATTTCTCGCACGTTCAAGGGAATTAATCTTAGCAATATCCAAATTCAAATTATTCATCTTGTCCATCATTCGCATCACACATACGATCGTATCGTGAACTAAATGCATAATATGCCCTTCTAATTTCATGATATGTAAAAGGTTCTCATCCATCTCATGAAAAGGAAACATATTTAAAAGATGCATCCATACTCTATCAATCTCTCCACCCTCTAAAATCGCATAGCCATTGAGACGAGTATCGTTCACCATTTTGGCATACATATCACCATAATGAGCTATGAGGCGCAGTAATAGCTCCTCTTTAATGCCAACATTTACCGTCTTATACTGCTTACTTTTGGACATACATATCTTCATTTCAAACGCATGCGATGAAAAACCAATAAAAAAGCTGTTTTTCTTAATCACATACTTCGTGCCATTTTGATACGCATGTGTAAAATCATCTCCGAGATTAAATACTAACACCGCACCAGCAACATCTGAATACAAGGTAGCCACAGTATCTTGGGAAAGTTCATACGCATAGGTGTAACTCGCAATGCCATTGCCTAAGTTATACCACAAAAACGTCCCATCCCCAAAGGCAGGCTTCACTTTTGCCATAAAATTTTCACGAGAAAAAGGATTTTTAATGCTTTTGACAATCTCTAAAAGATCATAAATATTTGTATGTAACACAGATTCAGGCACCACAAAACCCTTTCAAAAATAAATTAATTATCGTATTTTAAACGCTTTTGGTAAAACACCAAACTCTTTTAGAAAGGCATGTGTAAAGTTATTCGCATATTTATAACCTGTTTTGGATGCCACTTCATTAATATTAAAATCCCCCGATTCTAACATTTTCTTAGCAGAGTGCATTTTATATTTTAACACTACTTGATAGGGACTCATCTGGAAAATTTCTTTAAAACCTACCTTGAGTTTTGTTTCATTTAAATGCACTAATTTTGCTAATTCACCAATAGAAGGCGGGCTTTGCATCCTGTTAAACAAAATCTCTTTTGCTTTATAAATTCGCTCTTTATCATACACATCTAACATACTCTGTTTAGATGATTCTTTATCCGATAAATGACTCAGTTCAAAAGAGAGCAGTTCTAAAACTTTACTTTGAAGATAACAAGATGCCAATTCCCCTTGATAAGGAGATCGAAATATCTCTTGAATCACCCATTGTGAAGCAATAGCAGTCGGTGCAAATTTGACAAGATTAAGATGAGGGGAACTGTTGTAAAGGTACTTCTCTTGCACACTCTCTTTAAGATGACGTGTTAAAAAATTTTCTCTTAGAATAATCCTCACTTGAGAAAGCTCTTTGGTATGAAAATCACGAAATCCCTCCGCTTCATCTAAAAGTGAGATAGTCGTAAATCCCTCTTGAAAAGGAATCACTTGAGCATCATCACGATTGGTATAACTCCCCTTGCCTTTCAAAGAAAAGGTTATGACAAATTTTCGCTCATTTTGCTTTGATTCGATACGTGTTTTTTGCAAAAAACGATAATCCGTTTTCATAAAAAAAAGATCTTCTTGCAAACAAATATGTTCCATATAATCCACACCAATCTCTTTTGGAAAACTGTTTTGAATAATAGCACTGCGCTGAGAATCTAAATTAAAGTTGATGATATTGTTTAACGACAAATACTGCATCTTTTTCCTTTTAGCATAGAAATTTAAACCGTTTATCATATTTTTGATATTGAATATCACATATATAAATAATAGACTTTCTTCTATAAAATTCACATTAAAGGTTCAAATATGATTTCCAAAAAATATGAGAGTTTGCTCTTCTCTTTTATTATGGCACTGATTATGACGGGGCTTATGAGCTTGATTATTACATGGTTTAACTTAGGGTGGTCATCCCACTTTTTCCATCAATGGATTCAAGCTTACTGGAAGGCTTTTTTGATTGCTTTTCCTATTGTGCTCGTGATTCTTCCATCCGTCAAAAGATTTGTTCATAGATTAATTGTACACGAGGAGAGAAGAGCATGAATTTCAAAACGACGCTTTCTTTATCCATTGCAACATCTCTTTGTATAAGTCAAGCTATAGCACAGACAACCAACCTTGAAAGTATTACCGTAACGGCACAAAAAAGCAAGGAAGATGTTCAAAATGTTCCCATTAGTATGTCTGTTTTTGATGATCTTGATCTAGAAGATAAATCCATCGAATCTTTAGACGACATCGCCAAATATACGCCTAATTTAATGCTCTTTAATACAGGACAACAAGGGCTTACTCCACCTTCAATGCGGGGATTAAGCGCCAATGTGCTCTCTTTTTCAACACCCGTAAGCCTTTACGTGGATGGCGTACCCACAATGAATAGTTTTGGTTATGCTGACGCACTCGAAGATGTTGAGCGCATCGAAGTCTTACGAGGACCACAAGGCACACTGTATGGTAAAAATTCTGAAGCAGGTGTTATCAATGTCATCACAAAAAAGCCAAACAACGAAGCACGAGGGAAGCTGTATACAACGATAGGAAGTGATGGAAAACGCTTGTACGGAATCAACGTCTCAGGTCCCATTGCTGAAGACATACTTTATTTAGCGATTGCGTATCAACACAACGAAAAAGATGGCAATATCAAAAATACACTTACCAATGAATACGTAAACTTTAAAGAAAACAATGCGGGGAAAATAACACTGCGTTATACGCCTACGGAAAATCTTGATATTTCTCTGATTGCTTCAAAAAGTAAAAACAACAATGGTGCACACGATTGGATTAAAGCAACGAGCACCTCATCTAAAGTTAGTTCCAATTTACCAAGTTCTTCAGAACCATCTACAACAAGTATCGCATTGAATGTTGATTACCATCTTAATGATGATGAGAAAATTACTTCTATTACGACATGGCGAGAACATAAAGATAACGTCGTTTTAGATGCAGATTTATTACCTACCACTATTCAGCATACATTCAAAGACAATGTATATAGCACGCTTTCCCAAGAACTTCGCTACGAAACCACATTTTCCGATACAAAACTCATCTCTGGTCTTTATCTCGATAAAGAAAAGGATGATTTACATACGAAAATCATCACCCTTGCCGATCCAACAGGAGCCAATTCAAAACCTCAAGATTTGACGCAAAAAAGTCTAGGACTTTTTACCAATGTCATTCATCCACTAAGCGAAAAATGGACACTCAATACGGGTATCCGTTACGATGTTGAAAAGAAAAATATGGATGTTGATGCTTCAAACATTCATTTAGATGATCAATGGCATAGTATTTCACCTAAACTCTCATTACAATATACGATTAATGCAAAAAATATCTCTTATGCTACGGTTGCCAAAGGGTACCGATCGGGTGGATTCAACCCTTTTGCTCCCACTGGTAAACAAATTTATGACGAAGAAAATCTCATCTCCTATGAACTAGGATACAAAGGGATGTTTTTAAACGATACACTAAAACTCAATGCCGATATTTACCTCATGAAAATCAACGATATGCAAGTTGAAGAAATGCGTACAGGAGGAGTTGTTTATATTGTCAATGCTGCCAAAGCAACTTCAAAAGGCTTAGAAGTTGAACTGGAAGCCTTGTTAAACCCTACTGTGACCTTTTTTGCAAGTGGTGGGCTTAACGATACTTCATACGACAACTTTTCTGACACTGCTGGAAATTATGATGCAAATAAAGCAACCTTTGCTCCAAAATACAATTTTAACGTCGGAATACAATACCGAAATGCAAGCGGTTATTACGCTAGATGTGACGTCAATGGGTATGGAAAAACCTATTTCGATAAAGCCAACCGCTATTCTCAAGATGCTTATACGCTTGTCGATACCAAAATTGGTTACGAAACCAAAGCCTACGATGTTTATCTCTACGCCCATAATCTTTTTGACAAAGAGTATAACGCACGTAATGCTTACATGAATGGTACCACAACCATCGTACGTGAAGGTCGTGAAATCGGCGTCAAATTTGCCTATCGATTTTAAGGAAACACCATGCCAAAAACACTCAATTCTTACCTCACGATGTTACTCGTACCTTATCAAATCGAAGTGCTTGCCATCGCTTTACATGTAAAGCTTTTTCAACGCATTGAAGAGCAAAAATGCACGGCGGAAGACTTAGCCCTGATACTCGCATTCGATCCTACCAACACAAAAATCTTCTTAGATGCCTTAGTGATGTTAGAGCTCATTGAAGAAGAGGTCTCTTTTTACGCCAATACGGACATTACAAAAACCTTTTTTGTTTTCGATGCCCCAAAGTATTGTGGCGATGTTTTCTTACACCGAAAAGCCATGCTGTATCAAGGTGTGAAGATGCTTGAAAAACTTTTGAAAGAAGGCAATCAAGAGATAATCCATACCAAACATCCTCAAAGATGGGCGCAAGCTTCCAAAAAGTTTTTAAAACAAGAGCAAAAAAACCTCATGTCACACATTGCTCTAGAGTGCCTCAAATACCTTCCTTCTTTGCCCGATAATGCAAAAATATTAGACATCGGGTGCGCTTCAGGCATCGTCGGGCTTGAAATACTCCAAGCCAGACCTTCGTGGCATGGCATCTTTTTTGACTATCCCGAAGTCATTGAAATCGTACAAGAACACATTGAAGAGTACGCTCTAAAATCACGTACGACAACACTGTGCGGCGATGTACAAATGGATAACATTGGGCACGGATACGATCTGATTTGGTGCAGCAATCTCTTCTATTTTTTCGAAAATCCAACCTTTGTCATTGAAAAACTCTACAACGCCCTTAATCCAAACGGCATTTTAATCAGTGCTCATGTCGAAATTGATACAACAAATTCCAGTGATACCGATAGTTTTTTCTACTTTTTATTTTTAAATCTTCAAGGAAAACGCATCTTTAAACCCACAGAATTATCCGTCATGTTTAACAAAGCAGGATTTGAGTCACTACAAACCTTTACATCGTACGATATGCCCATGACGCCCACAACCGTTCATATTCTCAAAAAAGCAGCTCATCATGTCTCTTGCTAAAAAAAACATACTCTTTGGACTTTTGTTTACCGCTTTTACGACGCCCTCCATCTTTTTTATGATGGGCTTGCCGATGATTTTGCAGATGAGAGGCTTTGATGCCTCATTTATCGGACTTTTTCAAATGGTAGGCTTCTCAGCTGTCCTCAAATTTCTACTCTCACCGCCCATTGATCGCATCGTTTTTAAAAAGAATCATTACAAAACGTGGATTTGTCTCCTTGGTATCGTTTACGCACTTTTACTTATCGGCTTGGGTGAATGCTCTTTAGAGCATCAGACCAGCCTTGTTTTTATGACGATATGCCTTATCGTTTTTGTGGCAACGTTGATTGATATTCCCCTTAATGCTCTGGCGATTAAAGTTTTCAAGAAAGAAGAGAGAATCGCTGCTGGAAGTTATAAAATGAGTGCCGTTTTTACAGCATTACTTCTTGGTGGCGGTATTTTACTTCTTTTTTATAACCATATAGGTTGGCAATACACCCTTTGGTTCATGGCTGGTTTGATTTTCATTGCTTTACTATTGTTAGGCTTCCTCACAGAAAACGACGAAACAATTATTATAGAACCCTTTTCATTTCGCATTATTTCATCGTTTTTTAAACAAAAAAATATCGGAATTTGGCTTGTTATCGTCGCATTTTATTTTGCTTTTATTAGTGCGGTTTGGATTTTTATCAAGCCTTATCTTCTTAGCAAAAAGATGAATCCTGATAACGTTGCTTTGCTTGTCGGAATTTATGGTGGTATCATCGGAATTGTAGGTGGTTTTTTAGCTTCTTACATAGGAAAATATTATGCAAAAAAAAGACTTCTTGTGGTTTTTTCATGCTTTAATGCTCTAAGTGTCTCCATCTTAGTGTACATGGAATACTGCGGTTTTAGCATGGGCTTAGTCGTTGTAGCCATTAGCCTCACCGCCCTTGCTATCTCATTTTCCTCGGCCATTATTTTTGCTTTGATGATGGACTATTCAAGGCAAACTTCCAAAGCCATCGACTACGCACTACAATCGAGCCTTTTTTCATTTACACGCATTGCTTCTGCTATAGGAGCTGGTATCATTGTCTCTACACAAAACTACGGCATATTTTTTATTGTTGAGCTTATCTGCATCCTCATTGTTACCTACATTGTGATTAAAAAATACCCCTCAACATAAATGTATATACTTATTTTTACAAAAAAATAGTTTATGTTCATCTTCTCTTTCTTTGATTCTTAAAAACACTATTTTATAACGTGTTACACCCCAATATCTTCATTCCAAAGCTCTGGATTGTTTTTTATAAAAGCTTCCATCAGCTCACGGCATTTGGAGTCGTTGAGAACTTCAACCTCGACACCTTTGGATTTAACATACGCTTCTGGACCACAAAAGGTTTGGTTCTCACCAATCACCACCTTTGGAATACCATAGAGCAAAACGGCACCACTGCACATATCACAAGGCGATAACGTCGAATAAAGCGTGGCTCGTTGATAATCACAGGCACTCAAACGTCCTGCATTTTCCAAACAATCCATCTCCGCATGCAAGATAGCACTTCCTTTTTGAACCCTTCGGTTGTGACCACGCCCGACGATTTTACCGTCTATCACCAGCACCGAACCAATGGGTATACCACCCTCTTCCAACCCCTTTTGCGCTTCTTCTATGGCTGCTTCTAAAAATTGATCCATGGTTTGCCTTTTTCGTATATTTCAGGTTGCTTTGTATTATAGGACAATGAAACTTTGAAGAGTTAAGTTTTAATTTCTTTACATGTAACGATTAATGGCAAGAGCCAATGTTCTGATCTTCTTCGTTTCCAGATATAAGCCTCGTTAACTCATCACAAGCGATTAAACGCTCGTCTTGAAGCGTAAATTGGGCGATAACGTGTACGTGCAGTTCTTCTCCATCTTTCTTTTTAGCCGCTACAATGTGATTGGTAAAAACGGTATCAGACTCTTCAACCATAGATAAAAATGTAACCGACATTGCATCAATTACCTGCTTTTGTTTTTTCATATGTTCAAGAAATCCATGATAATCCAAAATCACGCCATCGACCTTTTGGATATAAGCAGGGTCAATGTATTTTTCAATCACAGATATTTCGACTTCAGAAGATTCTAAAACATCTCTAAACAGATTACGAATAATCCCTTTTCTAGATTTTTTCAACATTTTTATCTCCTATCCTTTTTTCTCTCCCCCCTATTGTAGCACAACACTTACCTCAGAAAAAACCCTCTTCGCATCTTCTACGCTTTCATCCACCGCTTCACTTCGTTCTAAATGATTAAGGATTGAGACCTTTACATGTAAAGCAAAATGATTCCTAGTCATGACGTTTCCGCTTATTTAAAAAATAGCCTATCATTTTTTCACCTTAGAAAGTCAAAAGTTTAGCTCCGATGTCCTATGCTTCTATTTGCTGAATAAATATTTTTTTATTCAAAATAAGCACGCAATTTTTTAAAATTAAACCCAACACCAGAAATATTAGGCTCCAATATGATTGAATCTAAAATGGCAGAACCTATGCCCTTATTTGTTTCTTTTGCAATTTTAAATTCTGAAATATCCAAACCTGCTTCAATATCAAGAAAAAGCTTCTCTATTAAACTTATAACTTCCGTTGTAGTTTTACAAAATCTCTTTAGTGGAATTAAAATCAATTTTATTTCACCATCTTTAGATTCTCGATATAACCCACGTTTATGGCTATATCCATCATTGTTTTCTTTAAAATAAGAGGGATGTGCATTTGAAATTAAAACTGCAGGTAAAATATCTTCACTTCTTTCATTATTAATTTTATGATATGAAAATACCTCATTTTCAAAATGAGCTAATTCAGTACCTTTAATAACAACCGCTCTATTTACAGCTGCACGGCTCGCCATTTGATTAAAATTATCATTTAGTGCTTGTGCAAGTGGTTCATGCCAACCATATTCCAAAAGATATATAAAATAGTCACGATTTTCACTTTTTGGAATATTGGTTAAAGAATGTACATGTAAGCCCATTTGTTATACTCCTTTACATGTAAAGATTCAACATTGTAGCAAAAATATTACTCCCGCAAAAACCTCTCCACATCGCCCACTATTTCATCTATCGCCTCAGTCGCCTTTTTATACAACACTTTGGTGTAAACCCGCTCGTTAATAGCATCACTTCGCTCTAAATTATTAAGGATGGAAACTTTTACATGTAACGCAAAATGGTCCATCGCTACGACGTTTCCACTAGAACCAATAATGGCAAGAAATTCGCAGTCCTCCATCGCAACGCATAAGTGTTCGTACATGGGAGCAGCTTCACCAAAGAAGACGATATCGGGGCGAAAGGAGCCGCCGCATGCTTTACATGTAAAGGTTCGCTCTTGTTTGGTATAACCGATGAGATGGGTTGCGCCACACCTTTCACAACGCAAACGAGGTAAAAAACCGTGCAAATGGAGGACGTTTTGACACCCTGCTCGCTCAAACAAATCGTCCACGTTTTGGGTGATGATGGCGATGTCGTCGGGGTATTTTTGTTGCAGTTTGGCGATGGCGTAGTGTGCAGCATTGGGCGTGACCGAGGAGAGTTGTTCACGCCTTGCATCGTAAAATGCTAGGGTATTTTCACGGTTCCAGTTTAAACACCCTGCCTGACAAATCTCCTCGATGCGGTACTTCTCCCACAGCCCATCCGCATCTCGAAACGTGGAAAGTCCACTCTCCGCACTAATGCCCGCTCCTGAAAAAATGACCACTTTTGCCATGAAAAACTCCTCTTACACGTTAAAGTACAGCGCCTCTTTATGATGCATCACAATCGCAGTAGTACTTTGTTCAGGGTGAATTTGGAACGTCTCGCTGAGTTCGATGCCAAATTCTTCAGGCTTTAAAAGCTCAAAAATCACTTTGGTATCTTCCAAAGCAGGACACGCAGGATACCCAAACGAATAACGACACCCATGATAACGCTTCATCTGAACATCTCGCAAGCTATGCCCCTCATGCTCCGCAATGCCCAAATCCAAACGTATCTGTTTATGCACAATCTCAGCTAGTGCTTCTGCTAACTCCACGCCCAAACCGTGCACAAAAAAGTACTCCTTAAAATTGCCCGCATCGTACAACTCTTTTTCGTACGCTGAAAACTTCGCACCAGCACTGACACACGTTAAAGCCAAAACATCGTGACGATAAGGAGCGATAAAATCACTCAAACTGCGATACGGTGCTCTGTTTTGACGAGGAAACTCAAAGCTTTTCATCGCACGCTTTGCCACCACATCGATACTCTCACGACACACCTGCTCTTCACTAAAATACCCCTCGCTCTCATCGAACAAATAAAGCGTGTTCTCATGGGAACGTACTGGATAGTAGCCATAAATGATGATCGGCTCAAAAAGCCCCAAACGCTCGATGTCCGCCTTAACCCGCTCATACGTTGGGTAAAGCACCTCATCGAGTTGCTTTTGTTTCTCCTCTTTGCTTTGCCCTTTTCCGCTGTATCCCCAACGTTGTGCAAAAAGAATTTTATGGTTGACCCACGAGTATGCCAACTCTTTCACGTCGGTTTTTAGCACTCGTCTGCCCCAAAACGGCGGTGTGGGGATTTTGATGTCACGGCTTGGCATTTTCAGCTCGCAAAAGGGTGGAATCTCTTTGGCTTCTTTGCTGGCTTTCATCACCGCATTTTCTAAAACTTTGCGTCCAAAGTCGGTATTAAAATCTTTTGCCTCGATGCGACTCATCGCCTCAATACCCTCAAACGCATCTTTACAGTAAAAAATAGGCCCGTCATAAACCTTTCGACAAAAGTCCTCCACAAAGTTATCGGTCAGTGCCGCACCGCCTAAAATCACAGGAATGTTAATCCCCATCTTTTGCATCGCTTCTAGGTTTTCTTTCATGACATTGGTGGACTTTACCAAAAGACCACTCATACCGATGGCATCGGCATTATGCTCTTTAAGTGCTTCTAAAAACTGCTCTAAGTCCGCTTTAATGCCAATGTTGATAACTTTAAAACCGTTGTTACTTAAAATGATGTCCACAAGGTTTTTACCCACATCGTGCACATCGCCCTTCACGGTTCCAATAATCAACGTGGTCGTTGTACTTTTTTCTGTTTTGGGTAAAAAAGGTTGCAAATAATCCACAGAGGCTTTCATCACCTCAGCCGATTGAAGCACAAAAGGTAACTGCATCTTTCCACTGCCAAAAAGCTCACCGACCACTTTCATCGCATCGATGAGGATTTCATTGACGATAATTTCAGCGGCTATCTCTTCTTTTGCGGTGGGTAAAAGAGCTAACATGCGCTCTTTATCGCCATCAATAAGAAGCGTCGATAGTTTCTCTTTGGTACTCATCGCTAAGTACGCTGCATCGCTCTCGTCTTTATTTTCCACCACGCCCTCAAAATGAGCGATAAACTTAAAGAGTGGGTCGCCCTCTTCTCGGCGATTAAAAAGCAAGTCTTCACACACTTTTTTATCCACGTCACTGATTTTGTGCATCGGAAGCGTGTTTTTAACATTGACAATTGCCATACTAAGACCCGCTTCCACGCAGTGGTGCAAAAAGACGGAGTTTAGGTACTCTCTGGCGTGCTTGGCTAAACCAAAGGAGATGTTAGAGATACCCAACACAAAGCCAACTTCTGGATGCATGGCGTGAAATTCACGAATCGCTTCAATGGTTTCAATGGCAGCAGTATGGTACTCAGCGTCGCCACTTCCCACCGTAAAAGTGAGTAAGTCAAACACCAAATCGCCTGCATTAAGAGCGTGATTTTTAGTCGCAAGCTGAAAAATACGCTCCGCAATCGCCACTTTCTCCGCTTTGCTCTTTGCCATTCCTTTTTCATCAATGGTCAAACACACCAACGCACACCCAAAACGCTTTGCGAGGGAGCAGACTTTATCGAACTTTTCCATGCCATCTTCAAGGTTCACGGAATTAATAATGGGGCGTCCACCCACCATTTTGAGTGCCACTTCTAAAGATTTAACTTGCGTGGTATCGACCATCAAAGGCAGAGCGATTTTTTGTGCATAACGCCCCACCACCTCTTTGGTGTCTTTTTCCTCATCACGCCCCGCAAAACCCACACTCACATCAATGCCATGCGCTCCGCTTCTGACTTGCTGTTGGGCAACACTCAGCGTTCCATCATAATCCTCAGCTAAAAGAAGCTCACGAAAGGCTTTAGAACCTGTGGCGTTACTTCGCTCACCAATGAGAAAAGGGGCTGGGTCTTGTTTGAGCGCTCTTACCTCAAACAAAGAAGCGATACTACGAACTATCTCACCTTTGGGCACAAGGGGTTTTTTACCTTCCACTCTTTTACAAAGCTCCAAAATATGCTGAGGCGTTGTACCGCAACATCCACCCAACACCGCCACACCTGGGATTTGCGTAAATTTCTCTTGAAGCTCTGCAAATTCACGAGGTCCCATCGGATAAAAGGTATAACCGCCCCTGTTTTGAGGAAGCCCTGCGTTAGCATGAACGCTGATGGGTCTATCCCACACGGAACTAAGTGTCTTCACATGCTTTTCCACTTGTTCAGGACCTGTACCACAATTAAAGCCAAGGCTTAACAGTTCAAAAGGCTCCAATATCGCCGCAATGGTCGTAGCATCGGTACCAATAAGCATCGTCCCACTCAGCTCAATCGTCACAGAAACCATGATAGGAAGCTTTACATGTAAAGAAGTTTGCGCATCGGTGATGGCATGAAGAGCAGCTTTAATTTGAAGTGGGTCTTGCGCTGTTTCGATGAGAAAAAGGTCACATCCACCTTCAATAGCGCCCTTAGCAGCGACTTTATATCCCTCATACATCTCATCATAGCCAATATGCCCTAAGGAAGGAAGTTTCGTTCCAGGACCAAAAGCGGCGGCGCAAAAGCGTGGTTTGTGCTCTGTTGAAAACTCCAAACACGCCTCTTTGACGATAGCCACACCTGCACGAGCGAGTTCATACGTTCGCTCCCCCATGCCATAGTCGTCCAAAACCCATGGCAATGCCCCAAAGGTATTGGTCTTGATAATATCCGCCCCTGCTAAGAGGTAGCCACGGTGAATTTTAGAAATTTCCTCTGGTGCGGTAACATTTAAGAGTTCATTACACCCCTCTTTGCCGTCCCATTGTGTTGCGCTTAGACTGAGTGCTTGGATTTGTGTGCCCATCGCACCATCGATAACTAAAATTTTTTCTTTGATACGTTCTTGAAGTGTTGTCAAATGATATTCCTACTCTCTTATAACATAAAAATATCATATCAAAACTCTAATAAAGGAAGACTTTACGGGGAAAACTCCCGTAAAGTTTAATCTTTGGTTACAACGACACGAAAGCCAACAGGGAAATAACGATAGTTTGAAGAGTAATTAAAACGAAAAATGGCATTACACTCATCCGATAAATTGACCCAACAACACGTTGTACATTTTGGCTCATCACTCAAAGGGGCATCACTCTTTTTCATTGAAGTCGTTGGAATGTAGCAATCCTTTGTCCACTCCCATACATTACCTCTCATATCGTAAATTCCCCAATCATTTGGCGTACCACTGGCAACGGGAGAGGGAGGATTAATATTTTTTAAATTCAAAATATTTACACAGCGATCAGAATCTTCTTCGCAACTGTATTCAATGGGCTTACCTGCACAAGAGACATACTCCCATTGTGCTTCTGTTGGAAGGTCATACTTCGTTGTGTTCTCTTTCTCATTTAAAAGTTTGACAAATTTTCTAGCTTCATTAAAACTAATTTGCTCTACTGGCATAGCAGGATTTCCTGTTTTAAATTTTGAAGGGTTTGTTCCCATGATTTCATACCACTGTTTTTGCGTCACTTCTGTAGTTTGCATATAAAAACTTTTAAGATGAACAACACTTTTAGCTTTTTGGTCTTTTTTAATGGCATCTAAACAGACTTGTTGTTCATTAACCTCAGTATACGGATTGTCTTTAGGACATGTCGCAGCTTGATTTCCTGTGGAAAAATCGCCCTCAGGAATCTCTATAAATGTCATACCAATCGAATTGGTAAAGCTATCCCCAAAAAGCATACTGACTAAAACGCACCCTGAAAAAAGTATCTTTTTCATTTTTACTCCTTTTGATTGAGGTTTTTGAATTTAAACGTATAATTTTCACTAAGAACTATTATCTTGATTTCTTATGTATTTAAATGCTATCACTAAATATCACAGCTGTCAATATTTAGAAACAAAGGAGTAAAAAAATAGACGAAGAAACGAAAAAATAGAAAAATTGTAACACGCAGAAATATCTCTCGCAAAGAGACCAAAGATAGCCTCTTTGCTTTTTACATGTAAAGATTAAGGATTGACCGTGGATTTGTAAACGGCTTTGCCACCTTTAATCTCTTTAATAACCGCAGAGCGTGTTGCATTGCCTTTTTCATCAATGCTAATAAAACCAGAAACACCTTCAAATTTAACGGTTTTACGAATTTGTTCATTAACGCAAACACTATCCATTGGATTGGCACAACGATTCATCGCATCGACCATGATGTTGTAGGCATCTGCTCCTAAAGCAGTGAAAGAGTTAAGCTCTTTTTTGCCTGTTTTTTTCTCATACGCTACAATAAAATCTTTTGATTTTTGTGTGGGAGGTGCACTATGATCAAACGCATCGGTAAACATATACCCTTCAACAGCTTCACCACCTAAATCAATAAACGTTTGATTGGCAACGCCATCGCCTGAGAAAAAGGGTTTATTTAACTCTGCTTGTTTAGCTTGACGCTTAATCATAGAGGCTTCTGTGTGGTAAACGGGTAGAAACACAAAATCCGCGTTGAGCGCTTTAATTTGTGAAATGACGGCTTTAAAATCTTTATCGCCAGAGTTAATGCGAATCTCTTTCACCACTTTACCGCCATTTTTAGTAAACGCTTCCGTAAATGCTTTAGAAAGACCCAAAGAGTAAACCTGCGCTTGATCAGTCACCACCACTGCTGTTTTTAACCCCAAATCTTTGGTGGCATAGTTAGCAACCACAGTCCCTTGAAACGAGTCAATAAAACAGACCCGATTGGCATACATTCGTTTTTCAGTCAATTTATCATTGGTTGCCGCAGGTGCAATCACGGGAACGTGTTTTTTTTCTGCAATGGAAATAATTTGTGCCGTATTGGTACTAATCATCTCACCAATAATTCCCACTACTTTGTCTGAAATAATCAATCGTGTTGCGGCATTGGCCGATTCAACTTTATCACCTTTGGTATCGACTAAGACCAATTTAACGCTGTCACCATTTTGAAGTTTTGGTGTAATCGCATTGGCAAGCTCAATCCCTTCATACGCAACTTGACCATACCCAGCAAGGGCACCACTCATGGGAAGAATAACACCCACATTAATCTCTTTTGCCATCATGCTTGTTGCCAAAATA
>RZYK01000084.1 GCA_009930355.1 Campylobacterota bacterium
AAGTATCTTTGAGTTTGGTGCTTATACCCTCTGTGTGCATCAAATGATACACATCAAATAAATCTCTAGGATGTTGGCGATCCAATGCGGCACAAAGCTTTCCGCCATAAAGATCTTCAAAACTCAACAACTGCATTGTCGCACTTCCATAAAGTGATTCACTTTGTTCTGATATCTTTTGCAGTGCTATAGGATGCACACTCCCACGTAACACTGGGGTTACTTCGATTTTGATCATCGTATCACCGCGTTTTACCAGTAACCGAATGCATTGATTTGTTCCGCTTAAGAGGGTTTCATGAACTTCTGAGTTACCAATACTTTGAAGAATGCGCTTGCTGATGCGTCTCATTGCCGCATCAATAGCAATCAAGCTTTTCTCCCTATCTTGCAAAGGGATATATGCTAGGTCGATATCCACCGAGAGACGAGGAAGATCACGGATAAATAGATTGATCGCAGTACCACCTTTGAGCGCAAAACACTCCTCTTTTGTAACATGTGGCAATACATGTACAAGCAACTTTACTTGTTCAGAAAAAAGACTGTGCATTGCCTGACATCTCCCTTGGTACTGTTATTTGATACTCTTTATCCAACGCGCCACCTTTGACGATCACACGTTTCCCGCTACCTAAATCAATCGTATGGGTATCAAGTTCATGAACCCACGCATGGTTATGCCGTTTAGCAAACCACATAAACAACCGTTTGGCTTTGATTTGTGTACATTGCAGTAGCAGGGCATTGACAAGTTTAGGGCGCAGCGATGTGGCTGATTCGAAGTATTTGTCTACAACTAAAAAATCGGCTTCATCCCGAACATCACATAAAAGTTCTATCAATGCCAGCTCTACCGATGAGATAAGCAACTGCCAGTCCCAATGTCCAAAAGACTTTATCGTCAATGCATTTTTATCTAAAGAATGAAAGCAATGTATGATGTGATGTTCAAATACGATTTCTTCTATCGACGTTATCCAATTGGGCAAAGGTGTTTCCGAATAGAGGGCTATCTTCTTTACACCACTCATCTCAAGGTAATGGGTGTATCCGAGTATATCTAAAGCACTACGACCACCAACATGCAGATCTATCCCTAACTCTTGAAGTGAGTAAACATAGTGTTCCCATTTAAGTGGTGGGCCAAACCTGCGGTAAGCTCCTCGTCCAACACGAACGAGTTTGCCAGAGAGGAGAAAAAAATCGATACGACTTCGGTCAAAGCCTCTTTCTTGAAGCCACACGCGATTGACAACTTGTCCATCAGGGAGTACCTGATCCAGTGGCAATGAAGATGGTTTATTTTTAGTATTGTTTTGCATAGCTATAGTATGCATACTTTTTGTTTAATAAACCATAAAGAAGGAGGAAAATAGTTTAAAAAATTGGCATTTTGCATAGTATTTACATGTAAACTTGACTTTTTATAAACCATTGGACTACTCTTGAATAATTTTGACACGAACTTGACCAGTAAGAAGATCGTGCATTAGACCTTGTTTTTGGTTTAGAAGATTATTTTGTTGATTATTTTGTAACCTTCATTTCACACCCCAATTTTGCATTTTATTTTGAATGGCATAATACTTCCAATAATTAATACCAAAACAACCTTTTAACTTCACGAAGATTCAATGTTTTTTTAGCAATCTAAAGACTATATTGATTTTGCATTGCTAACCAATTCTCAGGTGATCTGCCAAGTGTTTTGGAAAGGCATAGTGCCATTTGAGGTATATTAATAATGTTTCAAATCTATTTTACTCTTGTCTCAGTGAAAAAGCTTGTCATCATTTTAAGGTTAATAAACAAAGAGCGATATTAACACTTCATTCACACTCTACATGTAAGATTACATCAATAATATATCGACATATATTAATATGTTTATTTATAATAGTTATATTAAGAAAATAAAAGGATTCATCATGTTTTTACTTTCAAAAAAGCTCTTTTTCTGCGTGTTATTGGGGTTTTCTTCATCTTTAGTTTTGGCGAATGAAGTACAAAAATCAACGCCTGTAGACATTTTTAAGGTGGGTGCGCCCAAAGAAGAGGCCATTAGCTTAAATTATCCAGCTAAAACACTGAGTTCACAAACGACAACGCTAAAAGCTAGAGCCAACGGTATTCTACTGGAAAAGTTTTTTAACGAAGGATCTTTTGTTAAAAAAGGCGATGTGCTGTATACCATAGAGCCTGAGAGCTATATCGCCGCACACAAGCTAGCAAAAGCCAATGTTGCTTCTCTTGACATTCAGGTACAAAAAACGAGTAAAGAGTTGAGTCGTGTCAAATCTCTTTTTGACAAAGGAGCATCCAGCGAACAAGATAGAGATACCGCCTATTGGGCGTATGAGAGTGCCAAGAGTGCATTAGAAAGCGCTAAAGCTTCGTTGGATATTGCAGCTATTAATTTGGATAGAACAACGATTAAAGCTCCTATGAGCGGGCTTACTGGAGCGAAACTCATTGATGTAAGTGCCCTAGTAAGCGATGGAACAGCATTAGTAGAGATCACCCAAATTGATCCTTTACATGTAGAATTTTCCATCCCTAATATTGATCTCATTAAAGAAAAATACAATATCAAAAATGGCAAATGGTCAAACCCAACCGATGGCAAACTCAAAGCTACTTTAACGGTAGGAAAGCTCAAATACAAAGAGATAGGTGTGGTTGATTTTATCGATAACACCATCAACGCCAAAACAGGCTCACTGAAAGCGAGAGCGACCTTTAAAAATAGTACGAAAGAGCTTTTACCCAATCAGTTTGTCACGATTTCATTAACAGGATTGGTACGCAACAATGTAGTGCAAATCCCCCAAAAAGCATTAGTGCAAAATCCTTTGGGAACCAATGTTTACATCATCGAAGACGATAAAGCGGTACTTAAAAATGTAGTAGTAGGAGAAATAAACAATGGCAATGCCATCATTGAATCAGGGCTTAAAGAAGGTGATAAACTCATTGTCAACAATCTCCTAAAAATCAAACAAAATGCGCCTGTAAAGATTGATAAAATCATCAATCAAGAGGGCAAATAGATGTTTTCCAAATTCTTTATTGAGAGACCGATTTTTGCGTCGGTTATTTCACTCATCATCCTTATTGCAGGTATTGTCGCCATTAAGACACTTCCTGTGCAAGAGTATCCCAATGTTGTTCCTCCTCAAATTATTCTCTCCACAACCTACCCAGGGGCTGATGCAAAAACACTCGAAGAGACCGTTGCAGCACCGCTTGAACAACAGCTCAATGGGCTAGAAAATATGATTTATATGGTCTCCACCACATCACCTAGTGGGGCCTTTAATATCTATCTCTTTTTTGAAGTGGGTACGGATATTGCCCAAGCAAAGATAGATGTCAATAACCGTGTTCAAATGGCGTCTAACAAGCTCCCAGATTCTGTGAAAAAACAAGGGGTTGATGTTACCGAAAAATCACCTGATGTACTGCGTGTTATAGCGCTCACATCAAAAGAAGGTGTCCACGATACAACCTATATCGCAAACTACGCCATTAACAATATTATTGAAGAGTTTAAGCGTATTCCTGGTGTTGCCGATGCGAGTATTATTGGCAATAAAGACTACTCCATTCGTGTATGGATTGACCCTCAAAAGCTCTCTTTTTACCAAGTGACAACAGCAGAAGTTCTCAGTGCCATTCGAAATCAAAATGAAAAATACCCCTCTGGGCAAATAGCACAAGAACCCATCAGCCAATCAGCTGCGTTTACCTATACCATAGCATCCCAAGGCAGGCTTCAAAAACCAGAAGAGTTTAAAGAGATTATTCTCAAAGCCAATCCTGATGGTTCTGCTTTAACATTAGGCGATGTTGCTACGGTGGAGCTAGGGTCTGAAAGCTACTTCTTTGCAGGTCTTTTTAATGGTGAACCCATGTCTGCCATTAGGATTTTTTTAACCTCACAAGCCAATGCACTGGATGTTTCCAAACAGTTAGATGAAAAAATTGCTGAACTTTCCAAAAATTTTCCGAGCGATCTCAAACTCGATGCAGCGTATGATCCTACCACATTTGTCCAAGCTTCCATCAAAGAAGTCATTATGACTTTGCTAGAAGCGGTGGTATTGGTTGTATTGGTCGTTTATCTCTTCTTGGGCAATATCAGGGCAACCATTATTCCCCTCTTAGCCATTCCTGTCTCCATTGTTGGAACGTTTGCAGGCTTTTACGCTATGGGTTTTTCCATCAATCTTTTAACGCTTTTTGGGCTTACACTTGCCATTGGACTGGTGGTGGATGATGCCATTATTGTTATTGAGAATGTCGAGCGTATCTTAAGAGAAGAGAATCTGAGTGTCAAAGATGCGACCATTAAAGCCATGAAAGAGATCACAGGTCCTGTTATTGCTATTGTGCTTGTGATTTGCGCCGTTTTTATACCCTCAGCTTTCTCCAGCAGTATGAGTGGTGTTATGTCCAGACAATTTGCTATCACTATTATTATTTCAGTCTCTATTTCAGGGCTGGTTGCACTCACTTTAACCCCCGCACTGTGTGCTTTAATTTTAAAGCACGAGACACAAGAACCGTTTTGGCCGATTCAAAAATTTAATCGCTTCTTTTACGCATTAACGGAAAGTTTTGGTGCAATCGTTGGACGCGCCATTCGTTTAAGTTTTATCAGTGTTCTTCTCTTTGGAATTATGATGGGTGCTACTTATATCATTTTGCAGAAAATCCCCACAGGACTTATCCCAAAAGAAGACAAAGGTACTTTTTTTGCGGTTAGCACACTTCCTCCAGGCTCTGCACTGAGTCGAACATTGAGTGTCAATCAAGACATTGCTTCCATTGCACTTAAAAATCCTCTTGTGACTAAAGTGGGCGGTTTTTCAGGCACTGATTTTAGCTCAAAAGCCTATAAAACAGATGCAGGGTACAGTTATGTACGATTGGCTGATTGGAGTCAGCGAAAAGATGCCAACCAAAGTTTGGATGCGATTGCTAAAGATTTGACGGCTAAATTTTCAAAAAATAAAGAAGCGCGTATTGTTGCCGTAACACCACCGCCGATTATGGGACTAAGCGTCACAGGTGGATTTGAAATGTATGTACAAGACCGTACAGGCTCTGGTTATATTGTCTTGAACAATTATGTCAAAGAGATCGTCCAAAAAGCCTCCGAAAGAGAAGAGCTTAAAGCAGTTCGTACAACGCTTAATACCAATGTACCTCAATACGCTATCTTCGTTGATACAAAAAAGGCAAAAGCTTATAATGTCGAAATATCCGATATTTACACAACCCTTCAAGCCACATTTGGCAATGTCTATGTCAATGACTTTAATCTTTTTGGTCGCACGTACAAAGTCAATGTTCAATCAACAAGATTATTTCGAGAAGGTGCCGATAATTACAGTGATGTATTTGTACGCTCAAGCGATGGCAATCTCATCCCTGTGAGTGATTTGGCAACATTAACGCCTGTGGTCAATCCTAGTGTCACCCAACGCTTCAATATGTTCCCATCAGCCCAAGTTTTAGGCGAACCTGCAATGGGATATACCACAGGGCAAGCCATGCAAATCATCCAAAGTATCGCGCAAGAAATTTTACCAAGCGGCTACACTTTAGCATGGGGTGGGGCTTCATTTCAAGAAAAACGCCTTGAAAAAGAGGGAAACGATGCCTTGCTTTATGCTATTGTTTTTGTCTTTTTGATTCTAGCAGCTCTGTATGAAAGCTGGACAATTCCCTTTGCTGTTTTGTTTGCAATCCCTTTTGCTCTCTTTGGTTCTGCTTTGTTTACCTTAACGCGAGGTTTGCAAAACGATATTTATTTCCAAATTGGACTTGTAACCCTCATAGGTCTTTCGGCTAAAAATGCCATTTTAATGGTCGAATTTGCTATGCAACGCATTAAAAATGGCACGCCTTTGTTAGAAGCGACGATTGAAGGGGCAAAAATTCGTTTTCGACCTATCGTTATGACCTCTTTGGCGTTTATCGCAGGAACATTACCTTTAGCCCTAAGCTCTGGTGCGGGAGCCAATAGTCGCCACGTTTTGGGCACAACGATTGTGGGAGGGATGGTCACACTTACCGTAATTGGTATTGTTTTTGTACCACTCTTTTTTTATCTGATTATGCGCATGAAAGAGAAATTTTATGGCAAAGGAGCTTCCCATGAAGCGTAATTTCATCAACATATCCTTACTTACAACGCTTATCTTATCAGGATGTTCACTGGCTCCTACCTTACAAGTGCCTACAATTGAGCAACCTACAAAACAGAAGAGTGTTTTACATGTAAAAGAAAAATGGTGGGAAATTTTTGGCGATACAACGCTTAATAGCCTTATTGAAGAGGCTTTAATTCATAACGATGATCTCAAACTCTCTGCACTTCGCATTCTTAAAGCCAAACAAACATATGGGCTCAGTGATGCCAATCTTTACCCGACACTCAATGCCACAGGATCTTTTAGCAAACAACAAACCAGCGGGGAAACCTATCAAAAGAAAGAAAATGCCTATACAGAGTATTCCTTAGGTCTCTCGTTACAATACGAGATAGACTTTTGGGGAAAACTAAGCAACCAAGCCGAGTCCAATTGGTCTTTATATCTTGGAAGTGAAATGGCACGCCAAACGGTGACCAATACCCTCATCAATGATATTATTCAAGCGTATTTAAATCTTGCCTCATTGGAAGAGCGTATCAAAATTCTTAATGAAACCATTGAAAATTATCGTCAAAGCTATGAATTTAGAAGTAAACAACACCAAGCAGGAAGTATCAATGAACTGCTTGCAACCCAATCTTTAGCACAATACAACAATTCCAGTGCAACCAAAGGAGTGTTGCTTGAAACCAAAATAGCTCAACAAAGTGCCTTAGCACTGCTTCTAGGAAAATCTCCTAAAGAGCTTTTTGAGGGAGAAAAACCGTTGATAACCCACCTGCCTTCTCCTATTATTGTACCCAATGGAGTTTCCTCTGATTTGCTTGAAAATAGACCCGATGTCCAAGAAGCACTGATGAGTTTAAAAAGTAAAAATGCCCTCATCGGGGTGGAGCGTTCTGCTTATTTCCCCAGTATTAGCCTCACAGGAAGCTACGGACAACAAAGTGAAAACTCAGGTAACCTTTTTCAATCAAGTGCCACTAAATGGGGTTTTGGACCTACATTTACTTTGCCTATTTTTGATTTTGGGAAAATCAATACCAAAGTTGAGATGTCAAAAACGGATTTACAAAGTGCGCTGATCAGCTATGAGCAAACGGTAAAAAAAGCGTATAAAGAGGTTTATGACGCGCTCTCTAAACAAGAATTAATTCAAAATCGACTCTCATTTAACGAAAATGAGATAAAGTCCTATCAAAAAATGGTTTATATCACGACAACGCGCTTTGAAGATGGTGCGGCAAACTGGTTAGAAGTTCTTGATTCTCAAAAAAGCCTCTTAAACGCATCACTCACGCATGTCACAACACGCCAAACACTCCTCTCCGCACAAGCAGAACTCTTTAAAGCCTTAGGTGGAGGATGGAATCAGACTTTAAAGTAAGTAAAAGAGGGCATTTCCCTCTTTCACTGTATCTCGTCTATTATGAGAGTAATTTATGGAAGAATAGTGTGTTTTTTAACCATTTCTTCAGTTAGCTTTGTCTTTGCAAATACTGCCGCTTGAACTTTTTTAAGCTCATCTGTTGGCATTGGGATAAGACCAATGGTTTTTAGAACACCATTTTGACCGATCATTTTATCATCAGCATAGAGTTTAAAAAATTCATCCATACCTTTAACTGAAGTACGATGTGAGTTTTTTGCATAAACAAACATACTGCGTGAAACAGGATATTTACCACTTGATATATTTTGTGCTGTTGCTTCAACGCCATCCAAAGATGCTCCATTTAGCTTATCTGGATTTTCTTCTAAGAAGCTATAACGGGTGGAAACCTACAAAGGGACTTTTTTCCCTATGCGTTTTAAAAGCAGCTTAAATCCATCATAAATGAGCTATACCAACAGCTGTCTAATCGACGTGTGTGCAGGCATTCTCATCGCTTCAACTGCAAAATTAATCTCTTTTGCGATCGTCGCAACATCGATTTTCCATTCCGGGATATTGTATC
>RZYK01000085.1 GCA_009930355.1 Campylobacterota bacterium
AATATTGTCAAGGATAATAAAGATTTACTCAATATTATCGCTGTACTCAGTGCCTACACTCAAAAAGAGTTAGGGCTTATGTGCGAAAGTTGAGTTATTAAATAGTGAAACTAGAGATGAGTTAAAAGAACATCATATTAATAAATGTAAAAACAAAAAGTTGAAAAGTCAAGCTTGTATTTCATACATAAAATTTATTGTTTATTTTGACAACTTACCTTTAAAAATGAAAGATAACTTAATATGTACAAAAGAAGATATTAGGGAAATAATTAAGCTTAGAAATGATATTTCACATTTTAATGAGTATATTATTAAAGAAGAAAAATTTGAAAAATATATAGAATTTTTGGAGTTCATAACAATTTATGCTTTATTCAAATTACTGGGGTTTTCAGATGAATATTTTATTAATATCAAAAGATTTTATCCAAAAAAATATTTAGTATATAATTGAAATTTATAAGTGTTAAATTTTTAATCCATTCAAAACCTCTAACAATCTTTACATGTAAAAAATTCTTTCAAAAATACTTGAAATTATATGGTAAATTAACTATAATATTTACATGTTAATTATCAAAGGATTTTAGATGACAGTCAAGTATGCTCCTGATGAGCTTTTGTCTATTACGGACTTTACCAAAAAGATAGCAGGTGTTTTAAAGGGTATCAAAGACCAGTCTATGGATAAAATCGGGATTTTGAAAAACAACAAACTTGAAGCCGTTGTTATCTCCACCGACGAATACGAAAGACTCAAATCACTCGAAGAGCTTTTTGCGACACTCGAACACAAAGAAATTTATGATGTCATTCAATCACGCCAAAATGCACCCCTATCGTCTTATGTGTCATTTGAAGATATGGCTCGCAAATTTGACATTGACACCAAAAAACTTTAACACATGTATGCCATTAAAAACCATCCTTTGGTAGAGGACGATTTAAAAGCACTTGACCACTCTTTGGTGTTGCTTGTCTTTAAAAAACTCAAACAACTTCAAAATGCACCGCAACAAGGAGAACTTTTAGGCAATAAGCACAATATGGATTTAAGTGGTTATCGTAAAGTTTATGTTGCTAAGAAAAAGGTGCGTATTGTGTATCGAATCATTAATGATGAATTAGTTATTTATGTTGTTGCTATTGGGAAAAGAGAAGACATGGAAGTCTATCAAGAAGCAACAAAGAGGCTAAAATCGTAAAGAGAATAAACTCCCTTTCCTTTTTTAATGCAGCAGTATAGAAGTTTTACATCTTTACATGTAAAGATTTTTTTGCTCTTTGACAAAGGCTTTTAAATCTTCATAGGCTAGAGGTTTTGCGTACAAATAGCCTTGAAATCTGTCACATCCTAAGCTTTTAAGTTTAGCCTCTTGTGCTTTGGTTTCCACCCCTTCTGCTAAAATAGCTAACTCTAAATTTTTACCGATGCTAATGATGTTTTGTACCATCTT
Organism: Campylobacterota bacterium; assembly: GCA_009930355.1. GTDB lineage: Bacteria > Campylobacterota > Campylobacteria > Campylobacterales > Sulfurospirillaceae > Sulfurospirillum. The sequence continues at coordinate 1,461 of RZYK01000085.1, forward strand.
CTCAGCGGTAATGTCTTCAATGAGCGTATCCACAAAGCTTTTATCTATTTTAAGCTCATCTATGGGGAGTTTTCGCAAAATACTCAAAGAAGAGTAGCCTGTGCCAAAGTCATCCATAGAGATGTAAAGCCCCATAGAACGGATTTTTTCTAAGAGTGGCAAAAGGTATTCGATATCTTCAATAAACAAACTCTCTGTAATTTCAAGGCATAAAACAATATTAGCGAGTTTAATGTTTTCAATTTCGTGCGTAAGCTTTTCTAGGAAATTGGCTTCCATAAACTGTTTAATCGAAATATTAAGAGAAATTTGAAAGTTAGCCCCCATCTCTTCTTGAAAGGTTTTCATCTCCTTTAAGGTTCGCTTCATAATAAAATCGCCCAGCTTTGGCATAAGTCCTGAAGCTTCTGCTACGGGAATAAATTTATCAGGTGGAACAAGCCCTAACTCTTTACTCTTCCATCTTGCCAACGCCTCGACACCATACATAACACCCTCTTGTGTCATCTGTGGCTGATAGACCATGTAGAGTTCATCTTTGCTTAGCGCTTGACGTAAGGTTTGCTCTAACGTGACACGATTGAGATAGCCTTCTTGCATGGAAGGGGCAAAAAGTCGCACACTGTTTTTATGTTTTTTTGCTTCATACATCGCAATATCAGAAGCACGTAAAAGCATATCCAGAGTGTGCCCATGCTCAGGGTATTTGGCAATGCCAATACTCGCACCAATGGCAAAATTAAACTGTCCAATAACGTATGGTTGAGAGACCTCGTGCATAATTTTCTCAGCTTGTGCTAAGAGTTCTTCCTCATGAATAAGGTAGCTTAAGAGAATAAACTCATCCCCTCCTTGACGAATCGCAATGCTATTGGGTGTTTTTACATGTAAAAGACGTTTAGAGAATTCAATGAGAATTAAATCGCCAAAGTGGTGACCAAAACTGTCATTGACATTTTTAAAATGGTCTAAGTCAATGTATAAAAGGTTAAAAGGTGGTGCATTTTCATAAATCCAATCGTTCATACATTGTTGAAAATAGGCTCGGTTGGGGAGTTTTGTGAGTGCGTCGTGGGTTGCTTGAAAAACCAAATCCGCCCGTCGTTTCTCTTCTGCTTTGGCAATCATCCTAAAAAGAAAAAAGAGTAAAATGTACACGCTCACAAAGATAAAAAGATAGAAAAGCATATGTTGCATAAACTCTGTGATGATGTGTGATGTTTCAACTTCTGAGAGTATCCATAACGCATAGCGAGGTTCATATTTAAGCGCTATTTGTGCAGCGTTTCCTTCTGCATTGGTTGCTGTAGCGTTATAAATACGGGTATTGGTTTTAAGCGTTTCTTCTTGAAGGACGTATTTTTGGTTAATAGCGTTAAAAATACCTTGCACAAAGGGCTCAGGAAGCGCTTTGGCATAGAGCTCTTTGGGGGTGTTGTGATTGGAAGATTGAAACTGAACAAATTTGTCCCGATCTCGAATCAGTGTGACTTTATTATAATCACCTAAAGAGAGATTCTCAGTATAGAGTTTAAAGGCTCCTTCGATGCCAAGACCAGCGGTCATTACGCCTAAAAGTTTGCCTTCATCACTGTAAATGCTTTTACGAATAGGAATACCCCAGCGTCCACTTGCTGCGATAAAATAGGTTGTGCCTAAGACCATCTGTTTTTGAGTCAGGGTGTATTCAAACGACTCTTTTGTGATGGGGTTTTGACGTAAATTGGGGAGTTTTGCTTTCTCAAATGCACTATTAACATACAGATAATTTCCATCGACATCCACAAAACCAAAAGCGACCACTGAGGGATTAAGCGCTAAAAGCTCATCTAAAACACGAGGTTCTTTCTCGTGTAAGACTCTCTTGCCCAAAACATCAAGAATCATTTCTTGAGAGAGGAGCAAGGAGTGGGTAGCGTTACTCACCAGTTTGACCAAATTGGTTTGGTCTGTGGCGTACTGTTCATTAAGATTTTGCCATTTATGATACGAGATAATCCCTAAAAAGAGAGACCCTCCAACAAGTAGAATGTAAAAAAGCATCCAAATATTTTTTTGAATCAGCGCCATCCACACTCCTTAAAATTCTTCATTTAATAATCTTAACATAAAATAGCATTCAGGAATACTTTAGCGAAGGTATTTTATGGCTTTACATGTAAAACTTTAGGCTCTGCGTTTAGGGAGTTTTCGGAGGGTTTTTAAAACACTGATGGACAGCGCAACCAAAGCAGGACCGATAATAAATCCCCAAAAACCAAAGGCTCCAAGTCCTGCGACAATCGAGAAGAAAATAATAAACTCATTGGTACGCACTTCCCCTGCGTTCATGGAGCGATTGACGTAGTTTAAGATGAGCAGTTTGACAATGTTATCAATAAAAAATGCCATCATCGCCCACGAATAAATGGCGATGACCACAGCGTTCATCACCTCGCCTTGCCAATACTCGCTCATCGCCACGGGTATCCACACAAGGGCTGTTCCTACAATGGGAATAACGGAGCTTATGCCTGCTAAAAAGCCAAGCAACGGTGCGTTATATCCCTCAAAAAAAGCGATAAACAGTCCAAACGCCAAGCCTTGCGTCACGATGACTCCTAAAAGGGTGTAAAAAACAACCGAAAGGGTAATGCTCATCTCGGAGATAAATTGGCGCTTGATGGTGCGAGCAAGGGGAATAATGGGCATTAAAAAGAGAAACAATGAACGCCCATAGAGGTTGAAAAAGAAGAAAAAGATAACAATCATCACCATTTCACTGAGCATTCCCAAAAAGGTCTTCAGCCCACTGCCTAGCCACTTAGAAAGCAAGGCTATAATCTCATCTTTATGCATATTGGTAAGCATAATAAGTGTCTCAAAAGGCTCTTTTGCCCATGCCAAATACGTAGGTAAAAGGTTGATATCCAGATGAATTTGGCTATCAAAGGAACGAATGGTCTCAATGATGGTGGTTGGGTGTTTAAAGAGTTGGAAGAAAAAAAGACTGAGGGGTAAAAAAATCATCAACGCTAAAAAAAGTGTCATTAAGGAAGCACTCAAAAAGTCTTTTTTGGTGGTAGAGAGTGCACTTTTTTGAGAGAGCGCTTTTAACAGAAGTCGCTGAAGCGGTGCCATAGTTAGGGCGAGTAAGAGTGCGACACCTAAGCTTTTTAAAAACGGAGCAAAAAGCCATAAAAGCACGCCTAGGGTTCCTACACTGAGCCAAATTAAAAAGGTGTTGTTTTTCATCGGTTTTACTCTCTTTAGGGATGGTAGCTTTATTGTAACATACAAAGAAGAAATAAGCTATCATTCGCTTTTGAATGATAATGGAGTGAAACAATGAAAACAAAACTATGGATAAGCATCTTCCTCGCACTGCCTTTACTGCTCTGTGCGGGGGTGGATTTTGAGTGGCGTTACAGCTTAAACAATCGCTATCATGACGACCCTTATGGGTATCGTTACGCATTGGTGGAGCGTTTTAGGGTGAGAGAATCAGGTGTGGTTTATGTGTTAGACAGTGTGCGTGAACCCTCGGATGCCTACATGATTTTGAGGTTAGCTGAACTCTCTGGCAAATCGTATGAGCATGTTTTACGTATTTATCGCCAAAATGCATCATGGCGTGACATTGCACTTCTTGCAGGCATTGACCCGCATGCTCAGGGGTATGAGGCTCTTCGTCATGCGCATGATTTGCGGGATGATTATCGCAGTGATCGAAGACGTTATGAGCGTTATGAAGATAGAGGAGTTATCATTAAACGAGAGGAGATTTATATCCCTCAAACCTATCAAGAACAACAAAGACGTTACCCTGAACACAAGCACGATAGGTATCTAAACGAAGATGAACGCTACGAAGAGCGAAGAGGGCGTTAACCCCTCTTACTCTTTACGCTCTAAAAAGGTCTCTATTTCGTTAATCGCTTTTTTATTGGAGAGGCTAAATTTTATCTCAATACGGCGTGAAGCGTTTTTATCTTCTATCCCATTTTTAAAAATTCTATCGCTATAAGAGCGTCCAATCGCACTGATGTAGCGTTGTAAAAGAGCATTTTTACTTTCATCCCATGCGTAGATAAACGCCATCACGGCATAGGCTCTTTTTTGCGATAAATCAAGATTATTCATGTAACTTCCATCCGAATCGGTATGACCCTCAATCATAATGTGGTCAATATTGTCCCTAATATCCGCATCGTTTAACAACACGTCCAAATAAGGTTGCAAGGTCTCTTTAAGCTGCTTTTTCGCCTCAGGTTTGAGCTCATAAGAACCCACATCAAACAAGATGCCAGATGGCAGACGAATCGCACCGCTGTTGGGGTCAATGTTAATTTTTTGACCTAACTTCGCTTTTAACTCTTGCACCACTTTAATACGAATGCCTGTGAGGTTTTTAATGCGCACTTTGGTGATGTTCAAATCTTTCACCAAACGCTGATGTGCCAAGCTAGTATCTAAGAGTTTTTGGGAGAGCAGGGCAAGTTCACCTTGTTTGAGTTTCAGGGTGTTGCTGGTATTGCTAAGCTCTGTTTGTGTTGCCATCAATGCTCCCTTACTTTCATCTCGCTCGTTTTCAACCTCCAAAAGTAGGCGTTTGAGGCTCTCTATCTCTTTGGCGCTTAGTTCTAACTTTGCATCATTCTCTTCAAGGGCTTTGCCTTTTTCTGCCAAAAGCGCACGTGCGGCAAGCAAAGACTCTTCAGTCATGGTCGCATCGCTTTTAAGTTTGGAGAGTTCTTCTTGAAGCCTTGCTTGAAGGGTGGTAAGTTCTAAGGTTTTCTGCTCTGAGGCAATCAGTTTATCGCTGATACGTGCGACATCTCGTTTCTTTTTGGCGAGTTCTTCTTCGCTCATCACTAAGGCTTTTTTCTGTGCGTCAAGGTCGGTTTTAATGGCACTTAAATCACTCTGAGCATAGACATATTTAATAATAATCGCCCCAATGAGCAAAATAAAAACAAACAATAACCCCGCCATCAAATCTGCGTACGAAACCCAAAAGGTTTGGTCACTGCTTTTGGAATGAAGCTGTCTCATGCGCGTAGAGCATCCATTTTGTGGATGATTTCCTCGGTTTCAGCATCAATGATTTTAAGGCTCTCTTTGAGTGATTCGACCTCGACGTTTGGCTCACTTTCCACACGCTCAACGCCAGTGTCTTTCAGAGAGTTTAAAAGCTCTTGTTGGGTGGCTAGCATCGCTTCGTTTGCCTCTTGCATCTTTACATGTAAAGCCGTGGTGTTAGTGTTGAAGGTGTCTAGTTTGCTTAGCATTTCATCGTGCAGTTGGACTAAATTGCGCTGTTTTTCACTGGAGCGTGCCAATGTTTCCATGCCTGTTTTAAAATGCTCTGCACTCTTTTTAACCGCTTCGCCTTCAAGTTTGAGCATCTCATCAAACAGGCTAAATTTACCTTCGATGGTACGACCCAAACGTTCAAAAAAGTCACTCGAGCTTAGACGTTCAAACATCTTGCCAATATTTTCAAAATGCTGTAAATTCTCTTTGAGGTAGGCTTGTTCTATCTCCTCTTTTGTCCAAAAGAGTGAAGCTGAAGATGTTTTAATACGTTGAACTTCTCTATCAAAGTGGCTTAAGCCTCTTTTTTCAAAAAAGAGCCACCACAACGAAAGCAAAATACCATAAATGGAGACGTAAAACGCTGTTCCCACACCGCTTAAGAGCACAGAAATTTCCTGCTCTAGCGCACTAGAAGTTTGCGAAGAAAAATCGGGCAAGGTAAGGGCAATGGAGATGAACGTTCCTAAAATACCCATCGTTGGGAAAACCCCAGCGGCGATGGAAGCGTAGTTGTCATTGCGGATATTTTTAGCATAGTCGTCCATGAAATTATCAAAACTGGCATTGGATTTTTCCATCTCACCAATGCGCATATGATTTTTATGAATGTAACTGTTGAGCTCCGTTTGGAAACTATTTTTAAGGCGTTTAAATTGGCACATCCCAAATTCGCCATTGTGTTTGGCAAAGACCAAAGCCACAATAAAAATAAGCCCAATAAGCACAATGCTATGCGTTCCCACAGGAAACTTTAAAATGCCCACATAGCCTAAAAGAAAGTAGAGGTAGGCGAGAGCGGGGAGGGCAATCAGTTTGCCATAAACAAGCGCACAGTTCTCTTCTTTACTCTCCAAAGCGCTTAAATCTTTAAGCATGGTATCCATTTTTTGATGCATGTAAAACCTTTGTAACGATATCTACGAAATTATAACGCACCTTTTTACATAAAAAGTTAATACTAATCTGTAATTAATCGTAAAAGACTACAATTTTTATAGGCATTCATAGAAAAAACTTGAAAAAAAGGAGTCGTAAGATGGGTGAAGTTTTACAAACCGTTGCAAGCAGGGATATGATTTTATCAAATGCTTCTAAGCTTGTTGAGACAGCTTTTTTGGGTTATGGTTATGATGTGACAGGGCTTTATTGTCATCCCAATGGTGTGCGTGCCAATGTGATTGATATGCCTCGTTTGTTGGAAGAAAAGCCAGAGAGATTTGAGAAAAAAATTGGAACGAGCTCGGATACGAAAGTTGTGGTTGCTGAAAATGCTATGGAGTACTGCTCCAAGCTTACAGCAAAATTAGCAGTAGATGCATCTTATAAAAAAGTCTTTTCAGGC
>RZYK01000357.1 GCA_009930355.1 Campylobacterota bacterium
TGACTTATACTGATATAGGTAGACACTATTACTAACTAAAAAAATAGTGTTTTATGAGTGATCAACAATCTCGTCGTTACACAGAGAGTGAAAAGCTATCTATTCTTCGTGACTATTACAGCAGCGGGGAGTCAAAAAGTTTCATCACAAAGAAGTATTCTCTTTGTGGCATTTCTTTGTTAAATCTTTGGATAAAAAGTTATCCAATTGAAGAGAATTCGGTATATTTGGACAATTTACATACCGGCTTGACTATGACTGAAAAAAAAACCGATGATTTATCCTCTATTGATTCTAAAGAAACTTTAGAGAAACGCATTAAAGCTTTAGAAAAAGCTCTTGCTTACTCGCAATTAGAAACTCGTGCTTTAAATGTTTTGATTGATATAGCAGAAAAAGAAGTAGGCATTCGTATCAGAAAAAAATCTGGGGCCAAGCAGTAACTACACTTTGCAAGCAGGATGGTCTGTCCGTTAGTACTGCTTGTAGACTGTTTGGCCATTGCAGACAGGCTTATTATCAATTAAAAACTGACTATATTGAGGAATGTAACCAACAAGAACGTCTTCTTTCGGCTGTCAAAGAGCAACGGGCAGAAGACCCTGGTATCGGTGGTTTGAAGCTTTATGTCATGTTAGTTTCTATTTTTGGTCGGGAAAACATGCCCGGTCGGGATCGCTTCCTTTATTTGCTGCGTAGAAAAAGGTTGATGCTTCCTGTACCAAGGACTCGTCATACGACCAACTCTAATCATCGCTATCATAAATATAAGAATCTAATACATGGCTTTGTCCCCACTGCACCTAATCAGCTATGGGTAAGTGATATCACTTACATAGATACAGAAGCTGGATGCCTTTATCTTCATCTGATTACCGATGCCTATTCGCATAAAATAATCGGATGGAAATTGTCTAATTCGCTTAAAGCTATTCATACATTGGAAGCTTTACAAGAAGCAATCAGAGGTACAGGTAAAGAAGATCTCAAAGGGCTGATTCATCATTCAGATCGCGGTAGCCAATACTGCTGCAATGCTTATGTAGAAGAGCTTGAGCGCAGAAATATCAGTATTAGTATGACGGAAGATTACAAACCGACCGACAATGCTATTGCTGAGCGTATAAACGGTATTATTAAGCAAGAATTAATTTATAGAGTAAAGCGTTTTAAGAATGACAAAGAAGCAGAAGAGGCTATCGGTAAATTTATCCGCTTTTATAATGAAAAGAGACCGCATATGAGCATAGGTATGCAAACACCAAATTGCGCACATGAACAATCTGGACCACAAAAAAAAGTGTGGAAGAATAAAATTTATAAGAAAAAGACAACTGAAAACCCTGGCAATTTTATAGATTTGCAAACCCAACAACAAGTCCCGGTGAAGGTTTAAGCCATCAACAGGACAAGAATGAGAGGTACATCGAGTACCTCTCATTCTTACCCAACAACAAGTCCGGCTCTGGATTGTCCATACTTTTGGATATTAAATTCTAATGGTGTAAACAAAACCAGTGTAAAAGAAAAGGAACTGTCTAGCTTTTCAGATGCCAAAGATTTAAACTGTAAATTAAATCAGGCAAAGAAAAACAAAACAGTCTACCTTTTAAGTTTGAAAGAATAAAAACTGTCTACTCAATTCAGTAAAAGTCA
>RZYK01000358.1 GCA_009930355.1 Campylobacterota bacterium
TCATTGTTTTCGCCACACGTTCGCAACCTTGCAACTTTTTAACGGAACAGATATTTATACCGTTTCCAAAATGTTAGGGCATAAAGACCTAAAAACAACACAGATATACGCTAAGATTGTGGACGACACCAAACGCAAAGCAGCCGACAAAATTAAATTAGATATGTAAACACTTAAAGCATAAAGGACAATGATAAATTTAGATGACTATTTAAGCACACCGGACGAACTTTTTAATAATAATGTTCAATACTGGTACTTTGAGTTTTCAAAAAATAAAAAACCAAACATAGAAAAACCATTTGATGTGTTTGTAAAAGCACTTTACGAAGTTTATTTTTTTATACAAGACAATTTGAACAAGCCATTTGCCTGCATTGAAAAAATAAATAATGTTTCAAAAGCAAGCGGTTTTAATGGGTTTGAAAAACTTTTTTTGGCAGATAAGATTTTAGGCATTTTGATAAACCACCCCGAAGAGGAAACACACGTAAAAGTATTTATTCAATTGGTAGATTTTAGGAACGATTTAAGCCCGTACGAAAATGACCCTAAAATACAAAACCCTAATTGGTATTTTGATTTTGAAACTATCAAAACAAAATTTACCACTATTAAAGACCCAACCGAAAAGCATAAATTTTTAGTGAATTTACTTTTAGATTATTCAGCCAAAGCCTATGAAATTGACGAACTGGAACACCAATACTATGAAAGTATGGGTTTTGTTCATTGGATAAAGACAGAGTTGCTGCGTTGCAAATACATACAGGAACTTGAAGCACACACCACCACACCAAAGGCAAAACCCCAATTAGGCGAATATTCAAACAGTCAGTTGGTTTTGATATTTTACTACTTCTTTAAGTATTCAGGCATTGAACCCCGTGTAAATACAGATATTGCCCCGATTGCTAAATTTTTGCATTTAATTACAGGCAAAGAGTTTTCAAATACTCAAAGTTCAGATTTTTACAAAAAGCTATCAAAAGCCCCAAACCATATTAGCGACAAAAGTTTAATTGGTGACCTAAACCATATCAAACCACTTTTTCAAAAGGTTGAGTTAAACGAAATAGTAAAAATGATTGATAACGAAATAGACCAATGCAGAACGGCAATAAAGGAAACTAAAACAGGAAAAAGATAAAAGAACCATAAATATAGGGTACTCTATTGCGTACCCCAACCCCCTGTTTCAGCATAAATATTTGTACCGATTATTAATTTAAAATCTTGGTACAAATGGAAAATGTAGTATTTACAAACCTTTCAATTCCTGAAATTCGCCAACTGTTCAGGCAGGAATTAGAAACGTATTTTGAAACGAACAAACAACCTGAACAACCACCCACCGAACAACCTGAACAGCTTTTAACTATTCAGCAGGCCGCAGAGTTTCTTAATCTCACCGTTCCAACCATTTACAGCAAAGTAAGTAAAAACCAATTGCCAGTAATGAAAAGAAGTAAACGCCTGTACTTTTCCCGCACTGATTTAATGGAGTATGTAAAGGCAGGGCGTAAAAAGTCAAATGCTGAAATTGAACGGGAAGCCGAAGCGTATTTGTCAAACTGTAAAAAAGGGCTGAACAATGGAAAGTAACCAACTGAACAGCCCTAAAGTCTTTTCGCATAAAGGACAAGGCA
>RZYK01000005.1 GCA_009930355.1 Campylobacterota bacterium
TTTTCTACTCATTATTTCCCCTATTCTTTATAATCAAATTTTACTCAAAGAGAATAAAACTTTCTAAAAAATTGTTTGTTTTTCTTGGGGTATTATAGAAAATGGAAAACCAATGTATTTGAACAATCAAATGCTGAAAAAGTGATGCATTTACTAATACAAAATGGTGCGGATGTAAATGCAAAAAATAACATGGGTATGACACCACTCATGCACTACGCTTTTAAAGGTGACGATAAACTTGTAAAAATCCTTCTTGAAAATGGTGCCAATATCAACGCTAAAAGTGAAATGACGGCTTTTGATTTAGCAAGTGATGATAAAATCAAGGAGATGATACAATCTAAGAAAAACAATCATCCTCAAAAGCTAGTCAAACTCCTATCAAACTTCACTATCGATAAGCCTATCAAGTACACTACCCATGAATGGGATTTTGGAGAGCTTCAAAAAGAGTATGGTAACTTTGAGGGTTATATGAGTGCGATTAAAAAACAGTTTGATGATATGAAAAATGAGCTTGAAACACTTAGTCCAAATCTATGTAAAAAAGTCTATACATTTTTGCTAGAAACCGAACCATCAAATGAGTATAGCTGGTGCAGTAAAACTCAAATCAACCTCGGATGGTCTAGTTTGAAGGGCTTGAAAGAGTGGTGTGATAGTGGCAAAAATCCGTTTGCTTTTAAACTTCCAAAAGCTATTTTTATTGGTCGAAAGCAAATTGCTACTTTTGGTGAAGTCATTACGCTCTTTAAAGGTGAAATAGAGGTACGAACAGACACTAAGGCCTTTAACTTGGAAAGCATATTTAGTAATGCCTTTGTTAATTTTAAAGTAGACTACAGTACTTCAAAGTTAGCGACTAGACAATTTTATACGGATACACAAAAATTTTCAGCGGTATTAAGCCAAATTGCCAAGCAGATGCATATGCGAGAAGATTGTAATAGTCTTGAAGTAAGCTCAATGGAACTTGAAGACAGATCTATCGAAATTAAACTAACACAAATAGGCTCTTATGCCACTCAAAATTCGCAAGGGATGCTCGAAGAGGTAAAGGATGGTGATTTTGCGGATATCAAAGCAAACCTTACAAATCTTTGTGACTGGAGTATTGAAAGCGGTTTTGAAAGTGAATATTTTAGAATCAACTATTTGCACAGCAACAATGTCAAAGAGATAGTTTTGCTGAGTGAAAAACCCAAAGGTTTTACACATATTTTTAGATTTTACAGGTAAAAAGGTTTCTCAATCTAAAATGTGATACAATGTGTCATACAAAAAAGAAAAGGACCAAACATGATATCGATTCGTCTTGATACAAGCTTGGAGAGCCAGCTTAATTTTTTTAGTGATTATATGCACCTCTCAAAAAGTCAAATCATCAAAAACTCTTTGATGTATTACTTCGAGATATTAAAAAAAGAAACAGCACAAAAAACACCGTATGAGCTTGGAAGTGAGTTGTTTGGTAAGTATGCGAGCGGACGCAGTGATCTTTCTTCAACCTACAAAGAAAAACTCAAAGAGAAGCTCCATGCAAAAAACAATCATTGATAGCGGACCTCTTATCGCATTGTTTGATAAAAGTGATCGCTACCATGAGAGTGTTTTAGCATTTATCAAAACATTTCAAGGGCGGCTCATTACATCTTGGGCCGTTCTTACTGAAGTCTCTCATATGCTCGATTTTAATCTCAATGTACAAATAGACTTTCTTAAGTGGATTGAGCTAGGTGGTGTTAGTGTGTATGAGATTTCACAACGTGAGATATCTGCCATACGCACCATGATGGAAAAATACAACGATATCCCAATGGATCTTGCTGATGGAACACTGATGTATATCGCCAATCAAGAAAATATTCGAACTATTGTCAGTATCGATAGTGACTTTGATATTTATAGAACATTAAAAAAACAAAGTTTGAACAATCTGTTAAAAGGACATTGAAAAGCGAATGAAAAAAATAGCCTTAATTGAAGATAGAGACACAAGGCAAGAACGATTTTCTCAAGAAGAAAATTTTGATTTTGAAACGTATCGTTCTATTTTAGATAACTTTGTTTTTGAAGAGTTCGAAGAACTGGCTTTGCAAATACTCAATGACAGTTTTAATCTTTTACAATACGATGTTATTATTTGCCATAAGTCTGTACAGATAGTAGATAAGAATGACAGCAATCTAGTTATCACAAGCCGACTAAAAGATTATTGTAAAAAACATCAAAAAACACTCATCTTTTTTTCAGGTGGCATCTCTGCAAATTATTATGATAATAGCGAATATGACTATTTAGAGCTCAATTCAAAAACGTTTTACAGTCAAAATCTAAAGCTATTTTTAGATGAAGTGCAAAAAGAGAATGAAAATATATTGATGCTTTGCTATGGTGAACATTGGCAAGAAAATATTGTTGCAAATATTTTAGAAAAAACAAATCTCTTTATTTTTGATCTACAAAACAACGCAGTAGATGTAGATAAGTTTGAGATAGATGCAGATTTAGTGAAAATTGATCATGACTTCTATACTCTAAAAGCAAAAACGTTAGATGAGATACTCCTATTTAAAGAGAGTTTGGAAAAATTCTTTACATGTAAAAAGAGCAAAAAAACTAAAAATATATCGTTAATTATTCACAATGATAATGTATGCGATCCTCAGTTGTTTGACCATCATATAAAATTTTCACAAACATTTGATGAAATAGACATGTATATTTCAAATATCATTGATGAAGTAGCGTTATATATGCCTGATATGATTTTTATCAAAGACAATCTGAGTAAAAATTATTTTGAACTATTGGGATTAAGGCTCGCCCACCACATTAGATTATCTTCGCAACTTGGTGAAAAGAGTTTTGTGCCTATTGTTATTATCAGTGATTTTGGTATTGAGGCATTAATAAAGTTTAATCCTTTAGCAAATATTTTGACCACAGATAATGTTTTTGTTATTCAAAACACGACCGAGGAAATTTCACAGTATCAAACATTAGAATATCCATCTATAAAATTACAAGAATATGTAGAATCAATTGTTATTTATCCACCTAAAGACTATCTAGATCATCATAGTATTGCAAATGAATGGAGTATTTACCGTTGGGCAGAGTTTTTGAGAGTTGAGAGTAAGGCAACAATAGCAAACAGGGTAAAAGTAGAAAATATGCTCTATTTTAAATACCTTAAAGCAAAATATGCCACAAAAGATGAGAGTGTAGTAAAAACAATAAGCCCGTTAACAAAAAAAGGGAAAGTATTACTGATAGATGATGAGTGGAGCAAAGGCTGGAGTGATATTTTAAATGTAGCACTTAAAAAAGATGGCGTAGAATTTAAAACTTTTGAGTACGAATATAAAGACAAAAGTGAATTTAATTTGATTGTGCAGCTCAAACATAAAGAGCTAACGAGTTTGATTGAAAACGCAGATGTCATTATCTTAGATTTGAGATTGCTTGAAAGTGACCATAAAAATGAAAAGATAGAAAACTACACAGGTATCAAAATACTCGAAAAGATCCATGAGATAAATGCTGGTATACAAGTGATTATGCTCACAGCAACCAGTAAAAGTACCATACTTGAAAAGCTCTATGAGAAAAAAATACTAGGCTATATCAAAAAAGAACATCCTGATGATATTAGTATAGATACAGTTGAAAATATCAATAAACTGTTAAGATTAGTGGATAAGGGCTTGCAAAGAAAATACCTTAAAGAAGTTTGGGAGATTCAAAATGATATTTTAGCACTTAAATTGTTGTCAAATTTAAAATTATCATTTGACATGGATGATTCTCAAAAAAAATTATTAGAACTTAAAAATACGGTTACAAAAATATTTGAAACTCTCGATAGTAATATTCCAAAACCGTTTATTTATGGGATGTTAACTTTATACAAATGTATTGAAATTATTAACGATTACTATATCTATGAAAAATATGATAGAACAATTAAAAAACCAAAAGCATATTGGGTGCATAATAATAAATTGATTGATAATGATGGAAATTCAAGTGTAAATAATAAAATAAAATCTATTTTAAAGCACCTAGAAATTCAAAATGATGAACGAAATAGGCTTATTAATGAAATTTCTTGCACAAGAAATTATGAAATACATTTTGGAGAAATTAAACCAGAATGTGAAGGAAGAATTATTAAAAACATCAATGAAACACACTATAAAGAGTGGTTGAAAGTATTGCAATCAATTCTAATTAGAATATCGGAAGTAAAAAGTAAATAGACAATATATGTCTATTTGGTAGGCTATAATACTATCAAAATTCATCAAATGGAATCCCAATGACAACCAATCAAACTGCACGTGTACTCGAACTTCTCAAACGCTTTAATAATGGTGAAAAAGTATGTATAGACGCTTTGCAACAAGATGCTCTTTGGTATGGGAAAAGTGAAAAAACCATTCGTAGAGATTTGGATGTGATTAAAGAGTATTTTCCAGAAGCTTTTGAGCTGATTCGTGGCGGGCATGGTGAAAAAGGATGCTACAAAGCAGTCACAAGAGGAGCGTTTGATAATCTTTTAAAACCAGAGCTTATCTCTTTATTGGTGCAAGCATTTAGCATCGCTCAAAAAAATAATTTCTTTGATAATTTCACGATGGATACAACCGATAAAAAGATTCTTGAAAGTAAGGTCAAAGAGACCAGTAAATGCTATGTTTTTAAAAACAAACCCTTTGAGAGTCAAAAAGACGACATGGTGCTCTTTAAAAAACTAGAACGTGCCATTCAGCATCAAAAGTACCTTATTTTAGAGTATCCACAGAAAAATACTTTCATGAAAGTAGAAGTAAAACCCTATAAAATAGTCTTTATGAATGAAAACTTCTATCTTGCCTGTGAGGTGGATCATGCAGCATATGCGTTTTCAATCTTTCGTATCTCTAAAATAAAAAGTATTGAAGACACACCAAAAACCTATCAAAAAAATCCAGATATTGAAGAGTTTATCCAAGCGATGCAAACACCTTTCCCTCTCTACACAAAGGACTTTAGACTGCATCTTATTGAAGTAGTATTAGAAGTCGATGCCTCAAAAGCCTTTTATTTCAAGGCAAAAAAATATCTTAAATCACAAAGCATCGTGGAAGAAAAAGAAAATGGCAATCTTATCATTTGCTATAAAGTGACACAGCTTCGAGAAATGGAAGAGCTGCTTCACAAATGGATTCCTTATGTCAAAGTCATTGCCCCTCTGCCACTTAAAGAGAAACTCCACCAAGAACTGACAGAATATCTTACTAACAGTTAACACATTGGACATGATTTGTCCAATGTGTTATGTATGATGCGTGAAGTTGAATGACCCCGTATTTATACATAATCTAATTCTGCAAAGCCGTTTTAGAAACAGCGATAGTAGAATAAATGTATAATATCCATACTACAAAATAACACACTAGGTAAAGCAATGCAGTGGGCAAAAGAGAAATTAGTATTGAAAGATGGTACAACGGTAGATGCGCAAGCACCGATGATTGTTTCTGCAAGCAGAGCGACCGATATTCCTGCTTTTTACAGCGAATGGTTCATCAAACGATGGGAAGATGGGTATCTTAAATGGATAAATCCTTTCAACGGACAGCCCTTATATGTTTCGTTTAAAAATACACGATGTGTAGTGTTTTGGAGCAAAAATCCAAAAGTGATGATGAAACATCTTGATTGGCTTGAACAAAACATCCCCAATTATTATTTTCAATTTTCACTCAATGACTACGACTTTGAAAAGTATGAAGCCAAAGTCCCTTCGGTGGCACAGCGGATTGAGACATTTAAAGAACTTTCCAACAAAGTAGGCTCTAAAAAAGTAATTTGGCGGTATGACCCTCTTATCTTAACCCAAACACTGGATATGGATGAACTCCTCAAAAGAATACAACGCATCGGCAATGAGCTTAAAGGCTATACAGAAAAATTGGTCTTTAGCTTTGTGGATATCGGGATGTATAAAAAGGTAGAAAGCAACCTCAAAAAAGAACAAGTGCCTTATATTGAGTGGACGAGTGAATTGATGGATACCTTTGCAAAACGACTCAGTGAACTCAATGAACGATGGCACTTTCAACTAGGAACATGCAGTGAAAAGATTGATTTGGACAAGTATGGGATCATTCACAACAAATGCATCGATGATGATTTAATGATGGATCTTTTTGATCACGACACTGCATTGATGGAGTTTTTGGGTGTAGAGACCACACCAGCCGATCTTTTTAGTGATGGCAAGGTCACCAAAACAAAAAGCCTTAAAGATAAAGGACAAAGAGAAGATTGTGGGTGCATCATGAGCAAAGATATAGGGGCATACAACACCTGCCCACATGAGTGCAACTACTGCTATGCCAATACTTCCAAAGAGGTGGCAAAGCAAAATTATCAAAAATATTTGGGTGATAAAGATAAAGAGAGTATTGTTTAAAATGCTGTAAATATTTTAAATTTATATAGTATAATGGTAAAATATAAACCATCAAAGAGATAAAATGAAAAAAAGAACCTTAGAGACCATACTTAAAATAGCCCTTGATACCTTTCCGGTTGTTCTGCTCAACGGTGCAAGGCAAGTGGGTAAATCTACGTTAGCCCTAGAAAACTTTAAAAACTACCTCACCTTTGATGATGGAGAGCTTCGCCTCTATGCCAAAGAGAATCCAAAAGGTTTTTTGAAAAATCTTGACTTACCCGTATGCCTTGATGAGATTCAAAAAGTGCCTACTTTGCTTGAATTTATCAAAATCCATATCGATGCAAACAGAGTCAACGGTAATTTTTTACTGACAGGTAGTTCAAATGTTCTTGACCACAAAGAGAGCAAAGACACGCTAGCAGGAAGATTGTGCGAACTACGACTACATCCGCTTAGCTCCAAAGAGAAAAATGACAAACCCTATGAAAATATCATCGAGAAACTGTTACATCGTGATTTTAAACTACCCATAAAAGAGTATGATGATGATATATACAAACATATCTTAGATGGCGGCTACCCTGAGATTTTAGAGCTGGATGGTTTTGCAAAAGAGTTATGGTTTAAGTCCTACATTGCAACCTACATCGAACGAGATGCAAGAGACCTTGCAGACATACGCGATATCGATAGTTTTATAAAATTTGTCCATGTTTTAGCAACAAGGAGCGGCACCATACTCAACAAATCAAGCCTGAGTAATGACATTGGCATCAAAGATATCACCACTGAAAACTACCTCTCCATCATCACGCAGATCTATCAAGCCACTCTTTTGAAACCCTATTTTATTAATATCGGAAAACAGTTTGTTAAGTCCCCGAAACTCTTTTTTAACGATACGGGAGTCTTGTGTAGTTTACTTAGAATCAGCTCAAAAGAAGAGTTGTTGCATTCAAACTATAGCGGTCAGATTTTTGAGAGTTATGTCTTTGGGGAGCTTCTAAAACACCTCTCTTATTTGCAAAAAAGTGCCCAGATGTTTCATTATCGTACAAACGATAAAAAAGAGATTGATTTTATCATAGAAGTGGACAATGAACTGCTGGCTATTGAAGTGAAACAAAGCAGCAGTGTTAGCAAAAATGACTTTAAACACATCATTGATTTGCAAAGTAGATGCGATAAAAAGTGTTTGGGCATCGTCTTTTATAACGGCAATAGGGTTGTTGAGCTAAGTGATGATTTGGTAGCACTTCCTTTAGGGATGTTTTTATAAAAAAGAATTTTAATGGACACTATATGGGAATAACAGATAATAGAATTCAAAATAATCAGTAGTAAATAGTGTTTTGTATTAAAACTTTTAATAATAAGGATGACTAGCAAATGGCAAAGGAAATAACTAAAACAAATCAAATCATCAGATCAATAGATACTACAAAGAAGCGAATAGAAAGAGCCACGAAACTTACTATTGGGAAGTTGCTAGACGATTCCAAAAGTTTAACATTAAAAACCGGTGTAACATATATTGGTATTGATTTTGGAACTTCCACAACTGTAGTGAGTTTGGCGACTGGTGATCCTAAAGAGAATAATTTAATATCAACAGCTATTGAACTAAATCAAAAACTTTTTGATGGAGCCATCTATAGGAACCACAAAATACCTACAATGGTCGCTTGGTATAATAATACACTTTTAGTTGGCGAAGGTGCGAATCAGTACAAGCAGCAACTAAAACAAAGCAAAAATTTTTGGCACTCTTTTAAGATGGAATTAGGTGAAGATATAGGTGCTAAATATTCAGAATCAGAACTAAATAATGAAAAAATAAAGATTCTAAACCCAAAAGATGTGACAACATTATTTTTTAAATACTTAAAAACACAGATTGAAAAATATGTGAACGAAAATAATTTACCAAATATAATTGAATATGCGGTTAGTATCCCTGCTTCTTTTGAGGCAAATCAAAGAAAAGACTTATTGGATAGCTTACATGCTAATAATATGATGCTTCACAAACAAGCACTGATTGATGAGCCAAATGCTGCATTTTTAAGTTATATATCAAACCAAAATTTAAGAGATGAAGTTCATATAAGCGAAGATTTTCCAACTAACATTTTAGTATTTGATTTTGGTGCAGGTACTTGTGATGTATCTATTTTAGAAATAGTAAATTCTACAAAAGGTTATTTATCTAAAAACCTTGCAATATCAAGATTTGATGCACTGGGTGGAAATGATATTGATAAAAAAATTGCTTTAGACATTTTATTTCCACAGTTTCTAAATGAAAACAATATTGAAGAAAATATATTCAAAACAAAAGAAAAAAATATAATACTGTCACGACTCGAAAAAGCTGCAGAGTTATTAAAAATAAAAGTTAGTGAAAAGCTAAATTTGATTAAAAATAATCATAATTTTCAACAAATATCAAAAAGCAATGAATTATCCCAAATAAGCTATAAAGTTGAACTCAGAACAAAAAGTGGTAATTTTAGTTTAGAAAAACCTTCTATATCTAATTTTGAATTTGCAAGCATCATGGAAAGTTTTACAACAAGCAATATTGAAGACTATGAAAATCCAAATGATAAAACTATTTTTACTCCTATCATATCTGCACTAGAAAAATCAAATCTTAATTTTGATGATATTGATTATGTACTATTTGTTGGGGGCAGTGCAAAAAATCCACTTATTCAAAATGCAGTTAAAGAATATTTTGAAGATTCTATTCATTTGATACCATCAGATTTACAAGCTCATGTGTCAGCTGGAGCTGCTATACATTCACTTATGTATAATGGATTTGGTAAAAATTTGATAGACCCAATAACAAGCGAACCGATTCTTGCTATGGTTAAAGATGAAAATAAAGAAATATTAACAACTCTATTAAAAGCTGGAACAACTATACCTTGTCAAGATGTAATTATTAATAATCTCCACCCACAAAAAGAAAATCAAGAAGTAATTGAAATTCCTCTATATATAGGTTCAAAAGATAAACTTCTACACAATATCAAGATAAACTCCAAAAATCCGAACGGTTTTACACTAAAAGACAAAATCAAGATAGTGTTATCTGTAAATGCCGACAAAATGCTACTAATAAAAGCTATTGTGAATGATAATGAAACAATTGAAATAGAACCATTGAACCCATTTAGCAATAAAATAGCTCATATCAAAGATAGAAAAAGATTTGAAATCGAAAAAGAATATAATCTTTCAAAAGCCTATAATCATGGACAAGATGATTTAGTATCATTAAGAAAACTTTATGAAGGATATGAAAGATTGGGCTTTAAACTAGATGCTGCAGAAACTTTAGAAGATTTATATAAAAAGTTTAATTATGGAAGTTTAAATAATATAGGAGTGGCTTACTCAAATGCAGGGGATGAGCAAAAAGCAATGAAGTTTTATCAAGAAGATTTTAAACAAGAACCATCAGAAGTATCAGCATTTAACATTGCTATGAAATATAAATATAGAGATAAAAATCTTTATGAAGAGTGGCTAAAAAAATCTTTAGATATTAATCCAAACTATGAGCATTCATTATACTATTATGGGATATATAAAGTTGAAAAAGGTGATAAAAATGAAGGAATGAAAATGATAAACAAAGCCTTTAACTCATGGAAAAGTGACTATGAAAATGGTTTATTTAGTTCAAATATATCAACTTTTATCTCTTGTGGAAGATATTTGGGAAAGTATGATTTTGCGAATAAGTTAGAAAAAGAAAATCAAGAAAATCAGAAAGATTTTAGTGAATTTAGTGTGCATAATTTAACAAGGATAAAAGAGTGAGTTTTGTGCAAAAGAAAAAAGGAGAGTAAGCTATGAGCCAATGGATGATACCACTAGATAAACTATCTGATGAACAAAGACAATTTATAGATGAAGAGATACCAAAAAATAGGAATCAATGGATAAGAGGATATGCAGGAAGTGGAAAATCTGTGTTATTGGTACATGGGATTTTTGACTTGATAACTAAAAATCCAAATATTCGTATTTGTGTAGTTGTTTTTACTCACTCGTTAAGACAGCTTTTTAGTGCAGGTTTTAAAGAATTAAAGATTTCAGATAAAAATGTATATATTTGTACTTATCACCAATTTAGAAAAGACAATTATAATTTTGATTATATATTTTGTGATGAAATTCAAGATTTACCAAAATCAATTTTGGACAAAATGAAAGCAAATGCCAAGTATGTGATAAGTGGCGGAGATGAAAATCAATCGATTTATGATAAAGACCCTCAATCACCGTATGAGCCTGTAGTAAATTCGTCAGAAATTGGAAATATCTTAAGTGCAAATACTTGGAACCTTAATACAATTTATAGACTGTCTAAGTCTTTGGTAAAATTGGTCTCCATTTTTATGCCATCAATGGGAATGTTATCTTCAAAAACTGATAATACAAAAAAAGATGTTACACCTAATCTTGCTAAAGCAAGTTCTAAAGATAAAGAAGTGAAGTATATATTAACAAATGCTCAAACAAAAATAAGCATACAAGAGAATACCGTAATAATTTTACCAGGGCATGATAGTGTCATAGAGTTTATCAATACTGCATTAAGGCAAGCCAACAAAAATATATGGGATCCAGAAGACTCTAGTAATAAAAATAGATGGGGAAAGACTGATTTTGGAAGCTTGAATCGACATCTGAAAAATAATAAAATTAATATAGAGTATATTGGCAATAGTTATGGTGATTTGTATAACAATGGGAACACAGATAAAATCCTAGTGATGACATATCATAGTTCTAAGGGACTTGATTTTGATAATGTTTATTTGCCATTTATGGGAAAGTACCACAACGATAAGGCTATGTATTATTTTAATGATACATTGTTTATGGTTGGGATGACAAGAAGTAAGCTTGCACTTACTATCACTTATTCGGATAGTATGAACAACTATGTAAGTAGAATAGAAAATAATTGTAACAAAATTGATATAGATAATATAATGAGTCAATCATCAAGTAATTTTGATGACGATTTTGACTTTTAGGAGAAATAAATGAAATATACAATAATTAGCAGAGAAGAACTGATAAAATTAATAAAATTTGGTACTATTTATCAAAGTATCAATTATATTTTTGATGAAAAAAATAAAGATTTGAAGATAGAAGAGCTATTGAAAGCATTGCCGTATGATGATGAACTTGGATTTGTAATCGTTAAGTTTACTTATAATGAGTCCTCTGCATTTGATAGTATTAAGACATTGATTGAGCTAGACATTAAAGATATTATTAATATATTTTGTTTGTCAAATCAAGCACTTGAATTTTACAAAACAAAATTTAATCCAAATATTAAATTTAAGCTTTTTGAAAATCTGAAACTGATAGAAAATATTAATAAATACAAAGTAATCGAAGATAAGAAAAAAGGTGTTAAAGCTTTAGCTGAAATTTTTAAACTAGAACTCAAAAATAATCAAGGTAAATTGGATGAAGAGTATATCCAAGAGTTACTGAACTACAAAGAAATAGGCTATCTTAATCAGGATTTTAGAAGCTTTTATCATGATATATTTTGTTATGAAAGAAAAAATAGTTTTTTTAAAGAAGATGTAGGTTTTCTATCTGATGTAACTGCATTGAATAAAATGCAAGATATTCGCACTAATAAAGAAATTTTTTTAAGTGGAAATTTTGATATCAAATTGGGTAATCCATCAGACAAAGACAAAAAAATAAAAGAACTTGTAGATAATACTCTCAACAAACTACCTGACAACGAAAAAAAAGATGAGCTGATAAAGAAAATTTTAATTGGCACAATTTTTCTTAAATCAAAGAGTTTATTAGATTCAGAAAAAAGAGAAATAAACTACTGGGATGAGTTTTTAAATTTGATACACGAATTTAAAAATGATTATTTTGAAGAAACTAAAATAGCACTATGGTATATTGGTGTATTTTTGGGTTATAAGTATCTTTATGATGATTATTATAAACAGCTGGATTTAAATATTTTTCAAGAAAATAATGTATCAAAAATTGGGGAAAGTATTGTAGAGGAAACAAGTCCACTAGAACTAGAACTTGAAAAAATGGTAAAAGAAAATAAAGAGTTGAAGGAAAAAGTTCAAGTATTGGAAAAGCAACTTGAAAGTAACGAAAATTATGAAAGTAAAAATTCAGAAGAAACACAAGCACTAAACCATGAACAGACTTCATCACAAGAGGATGATAAAAATAGCTCAAGTGTAAATAATATAAAAGAATTTCTTAATAAATTAGCAATTGAATCGTTATGGGAACTTTATTTTAGACCAAATTCTCATAAACTAAAATTGCAGAAAGATATTAAAGATAAATATAACACTGATAATAAAGAAGAGTTAATTGAAAAAATATTAACAATTAGCTTATTATGATCAATTCAATTACAATTCAATCTGCAGATAGAGAATATCAACTTCTAAAAAAAGAGTTATCAGATCTTGAAATAAAACTACAGTCTTTATCTGATAAAAAAAATGAGTATTTGAGAGATATTGAAGATTTTAATCTTCAATATACTCTTTATCTTGGTGAGTTAATTGAAAATATATTGAGACTCAAAAAAGATATTTTATACAAAAAAACTCAATCAATGAACAATCAAGAATCTTATGCGGAAACTAATAAGATAATAGCTCAAATACAAGAAGCTTTATTTAGGTTAGAAAATACTTTAAATATACTTGATAAAAGTGATACAAGATATGAAGAAACTTTTCAATTGTATAATGAGTTACAAGAAGAACTTAAAACATACAATGAGCAGTTGAATAGTTTAGAAGATCAGTTGTATAGTTTTGATCATATTGAGAATTATCAATCCCAATATGATTTCGCGAAAAAAGAATATCAAGAATATTACAAAGAGTATTCACAAATCAAAGATGAAGAACAAAAATTTTCCTTAAATGAAACAGAAAAATTAGAGTTAAAGAGTCTTTGGAAAAAAGCTTGTAAGCTTTGTCATCCAGATATTGTCAGTGATAATTTAAAAGAAAAAGCTCATGAGATAATGCAATTACTCAATGAAGCCTATAGTAAAAAAGATATTGAAAAAGTCAAATCTATTTTAAAAGATTTAGAAAATAGTAATTTTTTTAAAATAATAAGTAACGAAATAGATGACTTAAAATTAATTAAATTGAAGATCGAAGAATATCAAAATAAAATTAAAAATCTTCAATTTGAAATTGAAAATATAAAAAATGATGAAACTTTTGAGATAATTTCAGACAAAACAAAATGGGAACAATACTTTAGAGACATCAAATTAAACCTTACCACTCAAAAACAAAGTCTTGAAAGTGAAGTAAAAAAATTACGAAACGAAATCCATGAATATTTTGACTTATATTTGTTTTCAAAAAATATCGTAAATATCACAAGCCAAGATAAGTTTGAACAATATTTAGAAAGTTGCTACAGTGAATTTGAAAACTTTTTTCAATCAAAGGATTTTAAAGAGCTTCATACAGATATAGAAATAATACTAGAAATTATAAATCAAAATAATGTTATCAAAAATAATAGCAGCAAGATAATTAACTCCTTTATAATTCTTTTAGCTCAGTTTTGTGAACAAACAGATTCTATTAGTTTAGTGAATAATCTATTGAAATATTTGCCAGAAGGTAGTTTCAAACTTCAATTTGAGGCAAAACTTATTTATATTACTAAGAACAACTATTCTGATGAACTAATAAAAATATTAAATTTACTTCAAGATTCTGCAAGAATTGATGAATATAACACAAAAGCAATCAAAGCATTTTTATACTTTTTTCAAGAATCGTTACAACAATTTCAAAAGACACAAAATGAAATTTTTGCAAAAGAATTAATAAATACTTTAATTGAACAAAAATTAAATTTTGAATTTTTACAAGACAATTTTTTAGTTGGTTTTTTTGAAACAATAAGTGATTTTAATATACCACAATCACTTGAGCTTGTGGCTCAACACTTAGAGCAAATAAGCTCTAAAATAACTATTTGTAACCCAGATACTTTAAATATAATCATGGAATCAAGTAGCTATTCTCAAGCTCTAAAAAATCTAAAACACCCAACCTTTGAAACCATTCGAAATATATCATTCCATTACATCCATTCCATCGGCGACCCTCAAGAGCTTTATGATAGACTTCAAAGGGGCGAAAAAATTATTGATGATGAAAACCTACTTTATAAATATCTTACTTCTTTTGGTAGTAAGCATAAGCAAAAGCTTGATAGTGCTTTTGAATTGATTATAGATAAAATAAAAAATAAAAAATTTGACATTGTAGATTGGGGGTGTGGTCAAGCAACAGCTACTATGTCGCTTTTGGATTATGCAAAAAAGAGAAATATAACATTAGAGATTGAAAATATAACTTTGATAGAACCATCAGCTTTGGCCCTTAGTCGAGGCTTGCTTCATATTGACGTGCTCAAGCAAAAAAGTTATAACATTAAGGCTATCAATTGTGATTTTGACTGTTTGGATGAAACTCAAATTATCACCCTGATGCCAACAACACTTCATTTGTTTTCAAATATTTTAGATCTAGAAAGTTTTTCACTTGGAAATATATTTTTCAAAAAAGTTTCTAATATCTTGACAGATGATTCTATATTTGTTTGTGTAAGTCCAAACAGAAATGATAAACTTAACAGTCGATTAGATCATTTTTATAACTATTTCAATGAAAATTTTGACACTTCCTTGATTTCATCTCGAAATAGTGATATTAATGGTCATAAACGATATGAAAAAATATTTACTGTGAGACGAGCGTCCCAAGAAATTTCTGAAATACAAGCAACACTCACTACTCCTCATATTTATCAAACGTTAATAGCAGAGTTAGATCAATACAAGCAGCATATTTCTCCTATCCTTGATGTCGATAATCTTGAAATGGCTATGCAAAATGATCCGGAATACATTATTTTCAAAGTCAGAAAAGTTGCGGATTCATTGACGACAAAAATTTATGCCCGTTATGAATCCAATTTGGAATCGATTTCGTTCAGTGATAAAATTCGATATTTATCCTATCAGAATAAAGTTCTGACCAAGACGATGAAAAATTACCTTCAAACCATAAGGACCATTGGAAACGTCGGTGTACATGAAGAAAGAAGCGACTTTAATACACAACAATACGATGCGCATATGATGCTCTTTGCTCTCATTAGCCTTGTTAAAGAGCTGTGCGAAAGAAAATTTATCTAGACATTTAGTGTCTATCTGTTTTTCTACTATTATAAAAAATATAGAGGAAAACAGATGTCACCTTATGAAATGTGTAATCATAAATTAATTGAATTCATCACGCACAATCGCTGCAATTTGTCCAATGCCTCTATGACAGACATTGATGAAAAATTATTTGAATTTTCACACATTGAAGTATTGGATTTGAGCGAAAACCATTTAAAAGCGTTACCTGCTTCAATCAAAAATCTCAAAAATTTAAAAACACTCATTCTTTCAGACAACTTATTTGAAGCAATTCCTGATTTTATTGGGGACCTCAAATACCTTGAAAGCCTCTATTTATCAGGTAACCAGCTTAGTACATTGCCCAACACAATAACAAAACTTAAAAATATTAAATGGTTAAGTCTTGCAGAGAACGAAAATTTAGTATTATCAAATGCGCAAATGAAGTGGATTAATAGTTTAAAATCAAACGGAAGTACTGTAATTATTTAATTTAATAGACAAAATATGTCTATTAAACTCATTAAAATTCTTTCATATCAAACGAAAGGGTTTAACATGAAAGTAACACTACATGCTTCTGAGCGATTCTTACAACGCGTTATGAATAAAACATCGTTTTCTGTTCAAGATATCTTAAGAACCAAAGAGTACTTAGAAAATCTCGTTGGAAATCTCGTCGTAGGGTCATACCGAAAACATGTTGTCATCCCTAACCACCAACGCTTCTTTGGAGTATACCAAGAAAATACCCTCATTACCGTCATCCCAAAAGATAAAAAGTACATGGCTCCTATGAAAAGGCTTAAAACCAAAGCTTTTGATCTCGACTACTAATTATTATCTGTCCACCTAAAAGACTAAACTTTACTTCAACATCATTAAAAAGGATTCAATGTGCATCAAGAGCTCCAAACAAATATCAAATTCTCTTCCCGTAGCTTAGGTGCAGTCCAAACCTATCTAAAACAAAAGATCTACGGGCAAGATTACGCTATTGATACCATCGTGAACCAACTTAGCATCAGCGTTGCTGGCCTTGGAAATCCTGAAAAGCCCTTAGGTTCTTTTTTATGTATGGGACCTACAGGGGTTGGGAAGACTGAACTTGCCAAAGAGCTTGCGAAAGTGCTCAATATTAACTTTGTGCGATTTGATATGAGTGAATATATGGATGATAGCAGTGTGAGTAACCTTATAGGCTCCGCAAGAGGATTAGTGGGTTCCGAAGAAGGTGGACTTTTAACCAATGCCATTGCAAAAAACCCATGTTCTGTTTTGCTATTAGATGAGATCGAAAAAGCCGACCACAAAGTGCTTAATCTGTTACTTCAAATATTCGATTATGGCACTCTTACAGACACACTTGGGCGTAGGGTAGATTTTAGAAACACGATCATTTTACTCACCTCTAATGTGGGAGCTACCGAAAAAGCAACGGTTGGTTTTGCCAGCAACAGCTATGATAATAAACTACGAGCACTCTGCGATTTGTTGTTGCCAGAACTCTTAGCACGCATTGATCATATCATGGAGTTTAATGTCCTTAGTAAAGCCATGATGCAAGACATCGCTTGTAAATTTTTACACCAACTCCAGAATAAATTAAAAGCACAACGCATTAATCTTAAATACAACGACGCTGTGGTGGAGTATCTCTCAGCTATTGGGTATGAACATAAACTAGGTGCAAGAGGTGTGAGTAAGGTGATTAACCAAGTCATTACCTTACCACTCTCCCATCAAATTCTCTCCAATGCGATTAAACTCAACACCAAAGTGATGGTTGAATACACGCAAGAAGAGGGCATCATCTTTAACTATCTCGATAAAGATTTTGATCGCACTCCGACATTGTTAGACAATGAGGGCAATTTGTGGTTTGATGTCTGTGAAGATGCCTTTTCCTATGCCAAATCCAACCCAGGAGTGGTTGTTAAGCGCTCAAGCAATGGAAGAGGCTTTATCATTAAACAATAATGGTCAGTATATGTCCATAGCTTTATCTATGATGTCATTAAATCTTACAAAGGAGCCACAATGATAGATGAATTACAAACCGAGTTTGACCAAAGTGTTCGAAAGATGGCTGAAAACAAATTACTAAAAAAACTAAACGAACAAGGCTTACAACGCTCGGATCTCTCTATGGAAAAATTTGAAGAGTTGCTCGCTATTGAGATGAGCTTGTTAAAAAGTGATGGGAAGAAAGTCGGAGCGGGGATTGGTATAGGCATCCTCTTTTCCATCATCACTGGCGGTATCTTTTAAAGGTAGCAATATGAAACAAGAACGCAAACATTACCCACTTGTTATCCATGAAGAGGAAGATGAATCTGTGGGTGCTTTTTTTTGGAGTACGTTAAAACTTCTATGCAAATGCGCATGGTTTGGCTCTAAATTTGCCGTTAAAAATGCACCAGCTGCTATTGGGATGGCATGGGAGATTAAAAAAGAGATAACCAATGAAGTGATTAAGGGAATCGAAGAGGTGCATCGAAATATGAAAGAACAAAGTATAGAAGAGCAGATTCACCAACTCAAATACGAAAAAAACGCTAAAAAAAAGCAGAATGCTTATGATCTTTAATGCAAAAGACTTGATACAGGCCCCATCTTTTTTTAAAAAACCATTAGAATCACTCAAAGAAACCGCTTCAGCTATGGATGAGAAGTACGAACACTATGTCCGCTCCAAAGCCATCGAAGCAGTCAATCAAAAGCTCTTAGACAAAGGCCTAAAGGTTGAGCAAATAGCTCGTGCAGATTATGAAGCCATGGTGTGTGACAGCACGAAAGATATCAAAAAAGAACATGCTAAAAAACTCTCACAAGGGCTGTTCTCTTTTATCGGTCTTGATTTATTGATGGGGTGGTAGACAATGTTTGGTTTTTTAGTGAAAGGAGCAACCTATTATGTCTTATGGCAAAAGTTTCAAAAGCATGTTGTGCTTATTATTGGCTCACTCATAGCTATTGTCCTCATTAATACCTTTTATAACGATCTTTTTGCGGTCATGAAAGTCAACCATAAAGAAAGCCTCTACGGACTTTTAATGCTCAAGTGGTTACTGATCATTGCCATTGTGGGCTTTGTGCTGTACACGCTTAAGCACACCTCTGTAGATAAATGTTCTCGAGAAGATGAACAAACTCCATTGCCACCTAAAAGCCAAGAGATTTTGGATAAAAAAGAGGCTTTGCAGAGTATTAGTGATGTTATTTTACAAAAGTACACCCATGCGTAAATGTCTATCTCTTTTCCTCTTTTTACTCCTTATTACTGTCAATGCTAAAGAGAGCTTGTATGTCAATATCCCACAAGCTTCTCCTCACCAACACAGTGCTACAACTTTTGGGAAGGAGCTTATTGCCCTCATTGATGCTTCTAAAGAGGAGATTGTCTTTGCCATCTACGGGCTTCGATCACAAGAGGATATTTTAGCAGCACTCCTTCGAGCTAAAAAAAGAGGTGTGAGCATCAAAGGGGTTGTGGATAGTGACACGCATGGGTCTAACTACTATGACCATACAGGATTGTTGCATGAGCATTTTTCGCTAAAGAGTGACCATAAAAGTGCCATTATGCACAATAAATTTTTTGTCTTTGATCGCAAAATTGTCTGGAGTGGCTCTTCCAATATTAGCGATACAGGAACAGGGGGTTATAATGCAAATGCGGTGATTGTAACAGAGGATAAAGCGGTTGCTAACGTGTATCATCAAGAGTTTGATCAGATGTATGAGGGAAACTTTGGTAAAAAGAAGCATGAGATTCACCGTGAAAACATTCGTACAGATGAATCCACTTTAAGTGTCTATTTTTCACCCAAATCCAACACCTATGAAAAAGCCATTAAACCACTGATTCAAAATGCCAAGCACTCGATTTACATCCCGATTTTTTATCTGACGCATGAAGAGCTCTCCAAAGAGTTAATTAAAGCATCTAAAAAAGGGGTGGAGGTTAAAATCATTCTCGATGCGAGTGCGGCGCGCAATAAGTACAGTATGCACCACAAATTAAGGGAAGAGGGCATTGCGGTAAAAGTTGAAAACTTTGGTGGGAAAATGCATGCCAAATCGATGATTGTGGATTCACGTTATTTTATTGCAGGGTCTATGAATTTTACGAAAGCGGGGAATACACTCAATGATGAAAATACGCTTCTTATTGATAATCCCCTCTTAGCAAAAGCCTATGAGACCTACTTTTTTGAATTATGGAAGAGCATCCCAGAGCGCTATTTAAAAAAAGACCCCTTACCTGAAGGCTTTGAGAGTCTTCATTCGTGCGAAGATGGCATTGACAATAACTTTAATCATCAAAAAGACCACGATGATCCATCGTGTCAAAAAAAAGAGAAGAGTACTTTAGCCAATCTATTCTCATGGTTTAAATAAAACAATACACATACAAAAAGGAATTTACATGTACAACAAAGTCATCATGGCAGGCAATCTGACCAAAGATATTACCCTTCGTTTTTTACCCAACGGTTCAGCCGTCTCTAACACCTCTTTGGCCACCAATCGCAAGTACACAGCGCCCAATGGGGAAAAGAAAGAAGAGGCGTGCTTTATCGATATTGCATTCTTTGGACGCTCCGCAGAGATTGCCAATCAATACCTCAAACGAGGTTCCAAGGTTTTAGTCGAAGGCAGACTCTCCTTTGATCAATGGACAGACCAAAACGGTGTTAAACACTCCAAACATTCTATTGTGGTGGAAACCATGCAGATGCTGGATAGCAAAGGGGATTATAGTCATGATGACAAATCTATCCCAACACCTCCTGCTGCCATTCCTGTTGCGCCGCCTGAGAAAAAAATGACATTTGACCCATTGATTGAAAATGAAGAGATTCCCTTTTAAAGTGTTGATTGAATGCTCTGTATACCCATTATCAAAGGAAACCTATGTTTAAAATTTTAGTGATACTTATATTTAGCCTTATCAACAGCTTTGCAGGGTCTTTACCTACAAACTCTATTGTCAGAATAATGGTTACGGCATCAGTCCCTAACTTCCAATACCCTTGGCAAAATGAAAAAATTGGGAGTTCCTCAGGTTCTGGTATTATTATCGATGGAAAAATGATCCTCACCTCTGCACATGTGGTTAATAATGCAAAATTCATTAAAGTTCAAAAAGAAAATAGTCCTCAAAAATACGCTGCGTATGTCATGTATATCTCCCATCAAGCAGATTTAGCCATACTATCAATGCCAGATAAAACTTTTTTTGAGGGAACAAAAGCTCTTACCTTTTCAACAGCTGCCAAACAAGGGGATGCGATAACGGTACTTGGCTTCCCCGTTGGAGGGAATAACCTCTCAACAACCAAAGGGGTTATATCGCGTATTGAGCGTAATATGTATGTACACAGTTCTGAGAAGATGTTAACCTTACAAGTCGATGCTGCTATAAACCCAGGAAACAGTGGGGGAGCCGCTATTAATCAAAAGGGTGAAGTGGTTGGTGTTGCAATGCAACTTTTACCAAAGGCTAGCAATATAGCGTATCTTGTTCCTTCGCTCATTATTAATACCTTTTTGCACGATATCAAAGATGGTAAAGTCGATGGTTTTCATAATGCTGAGAATGCCGTCCAGTGGTTAACCAATGATACGCTAAAAGCCTATTATGGTGTGAGCCAAAATCAAGGGGTTATTGTAAGCAACGTGGATAACAATGAAAATGAACTTAAACTAGGCGATATTATTCTCTCCATTGATGATAAGCCTCTCTCCCATGAGGGAACCGTTAAAACACCCTATGGCATTATGGACTATCAATATCTTTTGCACACACGACCGGTAGGCTCCACATTACCTTTAAAAATCATTCGTGACAAAAAAACAATGACCATTACCTATACGCTAAAACGAAAGCATGAAATGGTGCGCACACTACAGGGTGAACAGCCTTCGTATTTGGTGTATGGTGGGTTTATTTTTAGTCCACTAACCCATAACTATCTAAAAGCTATTAATTTAGATTCTTCCAATTTTGAACTCTTTTTCTTTCATAATGACAAAACTAAACATGTAAAAGAGCCCGTTATTTTACAATACGAAGTGCTTGACCATGCAATTAATTCAGGGTATGCAGCGCACGGTGATTTGGTTAAATCAGTGAATGGAGTACTGGTAGAGAGTTTTCGTCACTTCGTGGAATTAATTGATAAGGTTAGTGAGCCTATGACGGTCATTGAGTTTATTGACGAGGATTATAAGAAGATCGTTTTAGACACTCAAAAAGCCAAGGATAGTTTTAAAGACATCAAAGCGATTTATGGGCTAAGCAGTGATAGGTGTTTGTGAGCATATTAGAATCGTTATTTATATTCACTCACACCTTTTTTATTTCCGACAGAATATGTCTATATCTTCTTTTATGATTACACCATGAAATTACAAAAGGATTCACCCATGCTAACAATTGCTACCCACAATAAAATGTTTCACGCAGATGAAGTTACGGCCGTTGCTCTGTTAAAAATCTTTCTTGAAGAGGCCATTGAAGTCAAAAGAGTCGATCATCAAACCGAAGATTTTAGTGCATATGATCTTGTTTTGGATATTGGGAAAAAATACGATGGGATAAAGTATTTTGATCATCACCAAAACAAAGGTGGCAAAAGCTCTGCTGGGTTAATATGGGATTACCTAGGGGTATCTTCACGCTATCCACGCATTAGCAAACTAATTCACCTTGTCGATATGAATGACACCGGTGTTCAAAAAGCAGGGGACTTTGAGTATGCCTCTTTAATTAAAGCTTTTAACACCAAAACTCTCCTCTCAAACGAACAAGAAATACAGTTTGAACGTGCGGTTGAATTTGCAATGACAATGATTAACGCGATGGTCATCAATCAAGAAGAGGTAGAAAAAGCCAAAGATATTATCAAAAACTCTTACTATTTTCAGGGAAACCCTAAAATTTTAGAGCTGGAAACATTTACCCCTCACTGGTCAAGCTATATCAATGGCAGAACACAACCTAATATCAAAGCCGTGGTGTGGGAGGATGTGGAAGAGCACACATGGAAAGTAAAACTGCCTCCCAAAGTTCCAGGGTCGTTTGAATTAAGCACTAAACCTCTGGTACAAGATCCTTCTATGGTGTTTGTGCACACTTCTGGGCATTTTGCAGTGGCAAGAGACGAAGCACAAATGGCCTCTTTTTTATCAAAATGCATTCATTAGCCATAATATGTCTTTAGGTCAATGTATACTATGCTTCAACGTTGAAAGATAAAGGAAAAGAATCCAATGAGTGTAAAACATATACCCCATTTTTCCATTTTAGCACTCGCACTTCTATTCAGTGGCTGTGCAGAACATGCCTTACAAATAACTCCTCATTTTGAGAAAAATAATGAGGGGATTGCTCCATTGGGGTGCACCATTGTCTATGAGCATGGCAACTATGAGTATGTTCCTTCAATGATAACGCATAATCCTACAAGCAAGTGCACCGCACTGTATGCTTATCAAATTCAGTACCACAATGGAGGAACCAGTTGGGATGGGCTCAATATTTGGAATCCTTTGTTGTTTGTAGGATTTCCTATGAGTGAAGAGAGCCTTGTAGTTGAAGCGAAGTTAGAGCTAAAAGAGAACAATACTCTCATAAAAGAGTTTTCAGCAGTATGTATTGCCAATAAAACACGCAACTTATTTCAAAATTCAGGAAGCAGTGGTCCACGCAAAGCGTGTTTGTTAGAAATTAAAGACAATATAGATTCACAAATCAAACATTTTAAAAAGGAGTCAAAATATGAGTAAAGCCATTCTTGGTATGGTTGTTTCTATAGGAGCAGTAGTGTTGTTAAGCGGTTGTGGTGCTTCAGGTCAGCAGTTTAGTCAATTTACTGCACCAAAGCCAGACAGAGCTCAAGTGTATGTTTACCGTCCAGAGTCATTTGTGGGAGGAGGGGTATATTATGACATTCATGTCACCAATGCTACAAATCCTGATCGTATTGTGGATGAATTAGTCAATGGAAGCTATATGGAGTTTGACGTACCCTCAGGCGAAAATGAAGTATGGGGAAAAACGGAAGCCAAAAGCTCTGTCACGTTGGATGTCAAAACAGGGGAAACCTATTGTGTCAGAGGAGGTGTAGGTATAGGCTTTTTGGTGGGCAGACCTAATCTTGAAATTGTAGATATGGCGACATGTAAGAGTGAAATTGTTGGAACAAAATTAGCAAAATAACCTCGTATAAAACAGCATACGCTTGCCACTGATAGCACTTAGATGAGTGGCAAGTACATTGATGAATCAAACAGTCGAATCTAAGCAGTTTATTAGTTTCTAATTATTGAAAATATAGATTTTCAAAGTTAATTTACGATGGCCCACTCTCTTTATACACGGCAATGCATCAAACTCTTTTCCAAATCTCGATGCATGCTTTGAACACCGCGAATACCGTTTTATTCGCTTTCTTTTTTAGGCAACTTTAATCTCAATTTTTTTGTCGAAGGCGTTGGCCACTTTTTGTAAAAAATCGATACCGACATTTACCGAGCCATTTTCAATGCGGCTAATAACCGTTTGAGTAGTTCCTAATCGTTTGGCAAGTTCAGCTTGTGTGAGTTTGTATTGTATGCGAAGTCCTACCAAAATATCAATAACTTTAAAGCGTAAATCTTTTTTATCATAAGCCTCTTTAAAAGAATCGTCTTTAAGAGATTCGGTTAAATGTTTTTGAAAATCATCCATGGGTTATCTCCTTCATCCGTTTTAGAGCAATTTCAAGCTCTTTCCGGGGTGTTGTTTGTGTTTTCTTTTGAAAGCCATGTAACATGACAAACGTTTTGTTGGTATGTATGGGCAAAGTAAAGTACCCGATAGATTCCTGAACGATCTTTGGCTCTTACTTCATATATTTTGTTTTCTAATGGTCGAATAAAAGGCAACCCTAAATTGGTACCATATTTTTTAAGCATACCAAAGACTCTAAAAATCTCGGCTTTCGGCTCATTCTCTAAGCTATCGAGCCACTCTTTGACAGGCGAGCGTTCATTATGATTATAGTAATAGTTAATTACCCATTCCATCTTTAAATTATATCTTATTAGATATATGTTGTCAAACACGGAGGTAAGCTCATGAATGAATGTTTCAATTCGAGCAAACGATCCAAAGACTGTCAGGTGAAGTGTTAAAATAGACAGATATTTTTTAAAGTAATCCCCGATATAGGTATTTAGATGAATTCTTTATACTTAGAATTATCCTACACCTGACACTTAACAAACAGACTAAGAACTTCTTTAACTAATTTTTAAACGCCTCTACTGCCTCTTTGGACTCTTTGGCTAAAACCTAAGAGTCCATGCCTTTTACATAAAATTGATACTTGAGTTTAAAGGAAAATATTAGAAAACGATACACATTACTACTTGCTTCTTGCTTACTAAGATCATTCCAAAGAATAGTAGCACACGCTTCTAGAGAAAAGACAGAATAACGTATCATTGCAACTCGATCACTCATTCATCGTATTTGTCATTTGGAAACACAATGCCCTAAAAATAGGCATTACTCATAAACATATAGAGACTCTTTAACAAAAATTATCGTAACGCATTTTCTTCATTGACAAGAAAAAAATATAGTGCTACTATTTTGATAGTAATTAATTACTATCTTTTATAGGAGTGATGATGTCCTCAAAAACGAAATACCTACCTGCCGATGAACGTCGCGCCATTATTGTGGAGTCTGTTATTACCTTGGCAGGATTGAAAAATCCGAGTGAAATCACAACCGCGGCTATCGCACAGCATATGCATCTAACACAAGGCGCACTTTTTCGCCATTTTTCAAATAAAGAATCGATTTGGCAAGCGGTTATGGAGTGGGTAACTGAGCAGCTACTTTATCGCATTGATAAAGCTTCCAAAGATCGTAAATCCGCGCTAGAAACTTTAGAGGCTATGTTTATCACGCATATTGAATTTGCGATTGAATATCCTGGAGCTCCTAGAATCTTATTTGGTGAGTTGCAACGTTCCGAACAAACGCCAACAAAACTGGCAGTTCATCAGTTAATTCAAAATTATAGCGAGCGGTTATGGCGTTTGATGGAGAGAGGAAAAGCTAACCAAGAATTTGCACCAACGCTAGATTCCCAAGCTGCGTGTATGCTTTTCATCGGAACCATTCAAGGATTGGTCATCCAATCGTTGCTTGCGGGAGATGTAAGTCGTATGCGTACCGATGCTTTAAGAGTCTTTGCTATCTACACACAAGGCATTATAAGGAGTCAAAAATGAATCCTACCTCTGTAAAAGGACGTACCCTTACACTCCTAGCTGTGATTATCTCCCTACTGGTTCTTTTTATCTATGTTGCATTACGTTCAGGGCCACTCGCACCCGTAGCTGTAACCCTCACGACGATAGAATCCAAACCGCTTACACCCTCAATTTTTGGTATAGGAACAGTCGCATCTCGGTATACCTATAAACTTGGACCTATTCTTACAGGGCGTGTTCTTCGCATTCATGTCAATGTAGGGGATCACGTAAAAGCGGGCAGTGTCTTGGCGGAGATGGATCCTGTTGATCTTGACGCGCGCATTCTCTCCCAACAAGCAACACTTAAACGTGCTGATGTAACACTCAAAGAAGCCAAAATTCGACAAACATACGCACACACACAAATGCAACGATACGAAGCATTGTTCGATGTTCATTCAACCAGTGAAGAGATTGTGACAACAAAACGCCAAGATTTCCTAATTGCCGACACCTCTTTAGCTGCCGCACACGAAGATGTAGCACGCGCACATACCGATTTAGACGCTCTTTTGGCGCAACGTAACAGTTTACGTCTTATTGCTCCTGTTGATGGAATTGTAACGCTAAGAGACATTGATCCTGGGACAACAGTTGTTGCGGGACAATCCGTCGTGGAGATGATAGACCCTAAAAGTATCTGGATCAATGTACGGTTTGATCAAATTGCGACACAAGGCTTAACGCAAGGGCTTTTGGCACAAATCGTTTTACGATCCCAAAAAGATCACCTCTTTCAAGGTCATGTCGTACGACTTGAACCCAAAGCCGATTCTGTGACGGAAGAACTCTTGGCTAAAATTACGTTCGATGCATTGCCCAAGCCCTTACCGCCATTAGGAGAGCTAGCAGAAGTTACGGTGGATTTACCTCCTTTATCCGCAAGAGCGATCATCCCCAATGCCGCTGTTCGAAAAAATGGACAAACGGTTGGTGTTTGGGAAATTATAAACGAAAATCTTCATTTCACGTCGATAAAACTTGGGAGTTCAGACCTAAATGGCTCTGTGCAAGTGCTGGAAGGGCTCAAAGAGGGCTCTCGTATCGTTGTGTACAGTGAAAAAGCCTTAAGCTCTAAAAGTCGTATTCGTATTGTTGATAAAATTGCGGGAACATTTCAATGATTAGTTTAGCCGGAAGAGACATTCTTCATACGTGGGGAAAATTTGTATTTACCGGCGTAGGATTAGGATTGCTCATCGGCGTCACACTCGTTATGGCGGGGGTTTATAGAGGAATGGTTGATGATGCGAAAGTTCTGCTGGATAACAGTGGCGCGGATCTATGGGTGGTGCAAAAAGATACCTTAGGACCTTACGCCGAATCATCGAGCATCAACGACGATCTGTATCGAAGTATTCTTTCCCTTCCGGGTGTTCATCATGCTGCCAATATTACCTACTTAACAATGCAAGTGCACAAGGACGAACAAGATGTGCGTACCATGGTTGTGGGCGTCACACCAGGAAACTTGGGTGTAACGCCTGGTTGGCCAACGTACCTTGTCGCAGGGCGTCAATTGACACGTGGCCATTATGAGGCGGTAGCAGACATCGCTACTGGTTTTAAACTAGGAGATGTTTTAAAAATTCGACGCAATCATTACACAGTTGTAGGATTAACCAAGCGTATGGTCTCATCCAGCGGTGATCCTATGGTTTTTATTCCTCTTAAAGACGCGCAAGAGGCTCAATTTTTAAAAGACAACGACGCAATTTGGCAAGGGCGTTATCGTACAGAAGCCAACCCCGCATTCAATCGTCCCAATGTACCCGATCTTCTAGACGCAGTCATTGCATCGCAAAGTACGAATTCATACGTCAATGCTGTTCTTGTAACCCTAAAAGAAGGCTACAGTGCTGCTGATGTTGCCCAATCGATTCAGCGTTGGAAACGGTTAACCGTCTATACAAGAGCACAAATGGAAGGAATTTTAGTCGGTAAGCTAATCGCTACTTCTGCAAAACAAATCGGTATGTTTTTAGTCATTCTTGCCATAGTGAGTGCCGCCATTGTGGCATTTATTATTTACACGCTTACGATGGATAAAATTCGAGAAATTGCCGTTTTAAAGCTTATCGGAACGCGCAATCGCACCATTGCTTCGATGATTATGCAACAAGCCGTTGCCTTGGGCGTTATAGGATTTGTCGTTGGAAAAATTACAGCAACCTTTTCCGCTCCTTTTTTCCCAAAATACGTTTTACTCGTTCCTCAAGACACCATTGTAGGCTTTATATGTGTCATTTTGATTTGTATCATCGCCAGTCTTGTGGCGATTCGTATGGCAATCAAAGTGGATCCCGCTGAAGCGATTGGAGGTTAATATGCAGGGCAAAGGAATACGTATCGAAAATCTTAAAAAACGTTACGGTACAGGAAACACCGCGGTAGACGCCTTAAAAGAGGTTAATATGGAAGTGGCTCCTGGTGAAGTCGTTGGATTGATTGGACCATCGGGATCTGGGAAAAGCACATTGCTCAAATGCTTAGGCGCTGTGATTGATCCAACAGAAGGACGGATGATTTTAGGGGATGACGTCATTTATGATAACGGTTGGAATGTACGAGATTTACGAGCATTAAGACGTGATAAAATTGGATTTGTCTTTCAAGCTCCCTATTTGATCCCTTTTTTAGACGTGATCGACAATGTAGCACTACTCCCCATGTTGGCTGGCGTTTCCAATGAAGAAGCGAGAAAAAAAGCGATGGTACTCCTAGAGGCACTTGACGTGCATCATCGAGCATTTGCGATGCCTTCACAACTCTCAGGAGGCGAACAGCAACGTGTAGCCATTGCCCGTGGACTTGTCAATCGACCACCAGTTATCTTAGCAGACGAACCAACCGCTCCGCTTGATTCCGAGCGTGCGATGGCGGTTATTCGCATTTTAAACGAGATGGCTAACAAATACGAGACGGCTATTATCGTCGTGACACACGATGAAAAAATTATTCCAACGTTCAAGCGTATTTACCGCATTCGTGACGGTATAACGCAAGAAGAAGTGGGAGAAGGACGCAATTTTGTCTGATTTTTTAGAAGGAACAACAATGATGAATGGTTCAGATTTTTTAAGCAGCAAAGTCTCCTGTAAACACAAAATGCGATTGGTATTGTCTGCATTTTGGGTGTTTGCTTTCAGTGGTTGCGCCGTTGGACCCGATTTTAAATCACCCGAAGCTCCTCAAACGACGCAATACACCCAAACATCATTACCCTCAGAAACAGCTTCATCCAACATTCCTTTGGGAGAAGCGCAACGCTTTGTTGATGGAGATTTCGTTCAAGAGTCTTGGTGGCATTTTTTTGGCTCAGATGCGTTAAATCAGCTCATTGAAGAGGCATTGAAATCCAGCCCAACCTTAGCAAGTGCGAGCGCCAATGTAAGGCAAGCACAAGAGCTTTTAGCCGCCTATGCAGGTTCAAGCGACTATCCACAAGCTGAGTTGTTACTAGGCGCTCAACGCCAAAAAACAAGCCCAAGCACACAAGGCTTAAGCGGTGAATCTCGCCAGTATACTCTTTACACAACAGGAGCAAATGTTCATTATAATTTAGACTTTTTCGGAGGCAATAAGCGAGCTTTGGAATCATTGGCGGCGCGTGTGGATTACCGTCGTTTCGAATACGAAGCAACCCGTTTAAATCTAATAGCAAATATCACCACGGCGGCCATTACGCGTGCGCGTCTTTTTGAGCAAGAAGAAGCCTTAAATGCAACGGTGCTTCTTCAAGAAAAACAACTCGAGATTACCCGTGATCGCATACGCTTTGGACAAGCTTCTCAAGATGATATGTTAAGTTTGCAAGCTCAAGTTGAGCAGGCACGCTCCGAAGCAATTATGCTACGTAAACAAAGAGGTGAGATTGAGCACCTTTTGGCTATGTTATCTGGGCATACCTCAAGTGAAGTGCAAATCCATGCTTTCAGGTTGAGCGATTTTACATTGCCTACGGATTTGCCTTTGGTGGTTCCTTCACAATTGGTGAGGCAAAGACCCGATATTCAAGCTTCAGAGGCATTGTTACATGTTGCCAATGCGGATTATGGGGTAGCGATTTCAAAACTTTATCCCCAAATCAATCTCAGCGCTAATCTTAGCGCGCAGGCTTTAAGTAGTGGAACATTGTTCAGTGGTAGTTCTACCGTATGGAACGTCATAGGACAGATAACCCAACCTTTATTTAATCCAGGATTGCCTGCCGAAAAAAGAGCGGCATTGGCAGTGTTTGATGCGGCGGCGGCTAATTATAAAAATGTCGTAGTGGAAGCTTTTAGAAACGTTGCGGACACCTTAAATGCGATAGAAAACGATGCCAAAAATCTTCGCGCCTTAACCATCGCAAATAATGCGACACAAACCTCTTTAAAATCCATCAAACGCCAATACCATCTAGGCTCAGCCAGCTACCTACAACTCTTGGTTGCAGAACAACAAGCACGTCAAATTGAAATTGGTACAATTGCCGCACAAGCCCAACGCCTTATGGACAGTGTGCTGTTATACCAAGCCACAGGAGGAGGATTTTAGCCAGAATACTCCACTTTATTTATGTGGTGAAGTATCAACTATTGATACATGCAATGCCCATAGAGTCTTTTCTTCGATTGGTAAAGCCTTACAAAAACGATTTAAAAACTATGCTATAGAAAAGAGAGGAGATGTGTTGAAATCTAAAAACATAGTACTTGGATGGGGAACTTTTGTAAGCAACTTATTGCACGTTTAAGTAGAGAAGATAAGCCTTCAAGTCTCAAACTTTGTTACACACACAAACTAAAACCTTTTTCTTGCTTCATCAAGAAGAAGATGAAAAGCCAAACGGCCTAATGAAAAACTTACCAACTTAAAGGATAAATAGGGGATGGAGAAAAGGTGTCAATAAATTTAAAAACTCTCAAAACTCCCTATAATTTGGATAATTTGCTAACAATTTTCTAGTTTTATTTCAATAACGCTCCCATAAAAGTGTTATAAGATCATCTCTATTGGCGTATCTTGATACTAGATCCCACTGATATTTAGGCATCAAGTTTTTTTAGCCTCTTTTCCAATAGCATTTCAATGGTTTTAATAAAATCTAACAGATTAACAGATATATTGTTTCCAATATTATAAAGTCTATATGGAGCACTCGAACTGAATTATTCGATTGTTACGTTTAAAAAATTGAAGACTCAATTACCTGCAAACGAAAGAGCAGAGCTGAAAGTGTCAGACGAAGTCTTAAAATGCGCAGATGTTTTTTAAACTATACCCATCATTTAGACTTCCAACAAAGCTATACATGCCCAAAAGTATACCTCGCTTAACATACATATGGCTAAAGCCCAAAAAATGGTAGTGGGGCTAGAGAATAATCACCGTGTTATTCTAGAAGTTCTAGGGGTAAATTATCTCAGGCGTTATGGGG
>RZYK01000359.1 GCA_009930355.1 Campylobacterota bacterium
TCTACACTATTGCTAAAAACCTCTTTATTGGCGTGATGGTACATAATGTTAATCAACAACGTTCACCCCTCGCAGACGTTTTTTGAAGTTAATTCTGGCCTTATGTGCTCGTGAGGCTTTTAGCCCCTCTTTAACAAAGGCATCCACATCAAGCTTCGCAAGTGTGGCATAGTGGTCAAGCATCAAGGTTAAATCTTCATCGCTTGCCCAAAGTTTGGCAAAATTGTGTGCTCTTTGTTTGAAACTTAGGGGTTTAAAGCCCATACGATTAATGTCCACCACACAGCACTTTAAGCCCTCTTTTTGAATCAAAACATTGCCAGGAGAGAGGTCTTTGTGGGTGATGTGAGCCTCATGCAAGGCATAGACAAACTGGGCAAAGGCTTTAAAAATAGCTTCACGCTGGGGGAAGGTTTTGTTTAAAAGGGGTTCTCGAATGGTAAAGTCATACGACCATTTCACACTGACATAAAAGCTCTCTTTTAAAATCCCTTTTTCAAAAAATTCAATGTAGCCCACAGGGGAGGGTGTTTCAATCCCTCTTTCTTGCAGAATGCAGGCATGGGTGTAAGAGGTTTTGGCTTTGCTAGGACGCAAAAAACTGTAAAAGTATTTTTGAATGCCACGAGGCACTTTAAAGGATTTGACCACTAAAGCTTCTTCAATGTCGTTTACATGTAAGATTTTTAATTCATTTCTAGCACGATGAATACTCTCAGGGCTTGCATTAAAATGCGTTTTGATCGTTTGTAAGAAAGCATCACAGGTTTGAAAGTGTGGTGAGAGAGCATAGTGGTGGGTGTGCATTCAATGTGTTCCGTGTAAAATTTCTATATAATTGCTTCATTTTACTTTAAAAAATCTAAAAAGGTACTTTATGATTTGTGTATTTGACATCGAAACCATCCCTGATTGCGAGCTGATTCGTAAGATTTTGGGGCATGAGGGGAGTGATGAGGAGGTCTCACGCTTTGCCATTAAGGAGCAAGAGGAGAAGAGTGGAAGTGGATTTTTGCCTCTGCCTTTTCATAAAGTCGTAGCCATTTCGGCGGTTATTGCGGATGATTTTGGTATCTTTCGTAAGGTGAGTAGCATTGAGGGACGCAATGAGTTTGAGATGGTGAAAAACTTTTTAGGTTTTATCAACAAACACAACCCCAAACTAGTCAGCTTTAACGGGCGCAGTTTTGATATGCCACTTTTGATGCTGCGAGCCATGCAATATAATCTTACATGTAATGCCTATTTTGAAGTGGAAAACAAGGAGCTCTGTAAAAATAAATGGGAAAATTACCGCTCACGCTACTCAGATCGTTTTCATGTGGATGTGATGGATCATTTGTGTGAATTTGGCGCGGTGCGTGGCTTAAAGTTAGATCACGTGTGTGCGATGGTGGGATTGCCTGGCAAATATGATGTGCATGGTGATCAGGTGATGGAGCTTTTTTATGCAGGTGAGCTTGAGAAAATCAAAGAGTATTGTGAGAGCGATGTGCTCAATACCTACTGGCTTTTTTTGAAATACGAACTGCTTAAAGGTAACCTCATTATAGAGGATTATCAGCGAGCTTTGGTTACAATGCAGGAAAATTTGAAGCATGACAAATCCTACACAGACGTGTTTGGCATAGCCATCGAAGATGAA
>RZYK01000086.1 GCA_009930355.1 Campylobacterota bacterium
CTTTTTCATCTTATCAGACTTGTAAAACTCTTCAATCACTTTATTGATAATAAAATCAAACGAATCACGATTTGAAAGACCTTCTATCTCTTTTTTATAAACTGAGGATAAAATATCCAGTCTAAGCATATTTTTCTCAGTAAAGTTAACGCGTTTTCCTATTTTGTCAGTATTGTCCATTTCAAGCCTTTTTAATTATTTTATGCAATTATACTCTATATATTGATAGAAATAAAGATTTAAAATGATTTATTGTTTATTATGGTTTAAAATTACATTTTTGAAAAAGCTTAAGAAGTAGGGCGGTTTGAGGGTTATGTTGCTTTTATAATAGTACATAATAAGATATAATGACTTAATTATAAAGAATTATTTCCTAAATTGAGGACTTATTATGGAAGAATCTGCACTTTTTAAACTCAATTTATTTATTAAAAGCTATCTTAATGAGAAGAAATCACTTAATTTGTCTAAAAATACACTTTTAACCTATTCTAGAGTTTTAAATGATTTTAGTGAGTATTATAGAGGCTATTATGAAGAATTATCCTTAGAAAAGATAGATAAAGCATTCATTCTTGCTTTTTTAGATTCTAAAGCACTTTCGATTAGTAGTAAGAGTTTGTATACGACCATTTTAAAAAACTTTTTTCTCTATTTAGAAAATCATGAGTATGTTATCCTAGAGGGTAAAAAAAGGTTAGGAGATCTTCAGCATAAAATGACTCAAAAGATTCCTGTGGCTTTGAGTGCTTCTGAGTATGATACGGTGTTGCATTATTTTGAAAAAGAGTCAATTAAAAAAAAGAGAGCGTTTTATTCCTATCGGAATCTTTTTATGATGAAGCTATTGGTGTTAACAGGTATAAGAGCCAGTGAACTCTTACATGTAAGTGTAGAAGATTTTTCAGAAGTATGCTCAGAAGAGGGAAGAGTCATCTATAAAATCAAGATTCTAGGTAAAGGGAATAAAGAGCGTTATGTGTATATCCTAAAAGAAAATCTTGAAAAAGAGTTTGTATTTTTACAACAACATCTTAAAACATTAAAAACTATGACTATAGATATAAAGCATCCCTCCAATACTACATTGATGCACTCTTTTTTATGTATCACCAAAGAGGGAAGGGTACTGCAGCGCTCTGAACTTTATGTGTGTGTTAATGCTTTTTTAAAAGGGCTTGGTATTCAAAAAAGAGGTATTCATATGCTCAGACACTCGTTTGGAAAACAGATGGTGCGTAAAAATATCAATCTCTCTACCATTAAAGATCTAATGGGGCATGAGAATATTCAAACGACCATGATTTATGCGAGAAGTGATGAGGGGAGCATGATTAGGGCGATGGTATAAATTTGCGCAATCACCACATTGACAAAGCTATGATTTTGATATATACTTTTTGATATACATCAGTCTGATTTATTTGAGAGGAGCT
Organism: Campylobacterota bacterium; assembly: GCA_009930355.1. GTDB lineage: Bacteria > Campylobacterota > Campylobacteria > Campylobacterales > Sulfurospirillaceae > Sulfurospirillum. The sequence continues at coordinate 1,440 of RZYK01000086.1, forward strand.
TATGATGACATTAACAGCCAAAGTATTTCAAAATGGTAGGTCTCAAGCAATACGTATTCCAAAAGAGTTTCGTGTGGAAGATAGTGAAGTGTATATCGAAAAAATTGGGGATACCTTGATTATCAAACCCACCCATGCAAACAAATGGGATAGTTTTTTTCATACATTGCAGAGTGTTGATACCACAGGTTTTCTTGAAAATAGGGTTGATTTACCACTTCAAGAACGGGAGTTATTTTAATGCTCTATATGTTAGACACTAATATCTGTGGTTATATCATCAGGAATAAACCACAAAATATCAAAGAGAAACTCAAAGAAATTGAAAGACATCATGCCATTGGTCTATCTAGTATTGTAGTAAGTGAATTGATCTATGGAGTAAAGAAAAAGGCAAGTCCACAGCTTAATGAAATTGTTTTGTCCTTTATTGCAAACTTTCAAATCTTTGACTTTAATCAAAACAGTGCATTTGAGTATGCAAATATTAGAGATGACTTAGAAAAAAAAGGAACTATTATTGGCTCCAATGATCTATTCATCGCAGCTCATGCAAAAGCACTCCATGCGATTTTAGTTACTAATAATGAAAAAGAGTTCAAAAGAGTGCTAGGATTAACCGTAGAAAATTGGATTTAAGAGTAAGCATTTACACAAGGACTTACATGAAAACGATTGAAAATTATAAATTTAGAGATATGATTTTAAGAATTGGTATAACAGCAGTTAAGGAAGCACAAGCTCGAAGTTTAGTCAATGGTGTCCCCAATGTTTTCAGCCGTGATGGAGTTCCTTATTTTCAGATGCCTAGTGGCGAGATTACCTCTAAAATACCTAAAGAATATGAGAGTGTTTACAACTAATGTCAGACGGAATACAATTTTTGTCGTATAACATTCTAAGCAAAGCCTAAAATGCCCTATTGAATTTAAAATATCTGCATAATTTTACTATTCGTCTGACAGGCGTGTAAAGGTTGAATGAGTTGCTATCTGTATTTTATGAAAGTAATACAGATTATGTTAAAATACTTTCAATACTTGTTAAGGACAATAAATGCAAAAAGCCCTTTTGATGACACCCTATGAGCCATCCGATAATGAGCTGAGTGTTTTGATGCATGATGTTGCAACTGAAGCAAAAAGGAAAGCTGTCATAGTCAAAAAACAATTGCGAGAGTCTATCGTTTTTGAAATACAAAAAGCACGTCTTAAATTACATGTCATGAAAGCATGAAAAAACCTGTTTTAATTATCATTGCTGGTCCGAACGGATCTGGTAAAACGTCTATTACTTCAAAGATTCTTCAGCACGAATGGGTTGAGAGTTGTCTCTACATTAATCCCGATGCGATTGCGAATGATAAATTCGGTGATTGGAATTCATACGAAGCAGTGCTAAGTGCTGCAAAATATTCAACGCAAATGCGTGAAGAGTGTATTGAAAAGAAAGAAGGATTGATTTTTGAAACAGTACTTTCGGCAGATGATAAAATTGATTTTATACTAAGAGCCAAACAACAAGGATATTTTATCCGTTTATTTTTTGTAGGGACGGAAAGTCCAACAATTAATGCTAGCCGAATTGCGCAAAGAGTTATGGAAGGTGGGCATGATGTCCCTATCACAAAAATCATTTCTCGCTATGGCAAATCCATTACTAACTGTTGTATTGTAGCGAGTATTGTAGATCGTGTTTATATTTATGATAATTCGGTTGATTTTGCTGATCCGCAATTACTGTTTAAAGTAACGGATGGAAAGTTCATCAAAGAGTATAAACAGATAAACGAATGGGCTCAACCTATTTTGAATTTCCTTCATGAAAACCCATCACTGTAAAAGTGCCTTTAAATATTGTGGTAGAACATCCTGAAGTGCGTAAGGGAAGGGTGTAGAACTTTATCTTAGTGTTAATTCCTTTATAAAAAACCATGGTCTTCAAAAAAGAGGCATTCATATGCTAAGACACTCCTTTGGAAAACAGATGGTGCGTAAAAATATTAATCTCTCTACTATTAAAGATTTAATGGGGCATGAGAATATTCAAACGACCATAATTTATGCTAGAAGCGATGAGGGGAGTATGATGAGGGCGGTGGTGTAATTTCTACGCAATGTATGTGTAAATACTCTCATTTATGTTATAATACTATCAAATAGTAGTACAAAGGAAACATATGCAAACCATAGGCATACGAGAACTTCAAACCAATCCAGCCATTTTCACAAAAGCACTGGAAAACAATGAATTTACCATGATAACGAAACGAAGCACCCCTATTGGTGTAGCGATAGCATTTGATGACACGATCCTCTCAAAAGGACTTAAAACATCTTTGTTGATAGAAGCCTATAAAAATGGCTCTCTTAGTATGGGACAATTAAGCAAAACGCTTGGTGTCTCAACTGAAAATACGATGCAGATGCTTTCAATGATGGGAATAAATGTCATAGAATATGACTTCAAAGAGGATTTATCGGCAATGGATGCTTTTTGATGGTCGTTGTCAGTGATGCTACCACACTCATTGTCCTTCAAAAACGAGGGAGATTTGATCTTCTTTCAAATCTCTTTCATGAGGTACTGATTCCTACCAGTGTGTTCAATGAGTTAAATCATAAAGATACCATCATACTTCCTACGTTTATGCAAACAAAGAGCGTCACACAAGATAGCGAACTAGCGAACCTAAAACAACTTTTAGATGATGGAGAGAGTGAAGCGATAAAACTCGCTAAAGACACATCCCTTCCGCTTATCATTGATGAGAAAAAAGGACGAAAAATAGCCACCAATATGGGGTTAAAAATCATAGGGCTTTTGGGCGTTATTTATTTAAATATCAAACGAGGGTACATATCAAAAGACGATGCAAAAACTCTTTTTGATGAAATTTCAAAAGATGGTTTTAGGATCTCTAACAAACTTGTATCCGACATGTTTGAGAGTTTACCAGAATCATAATATGGGTATAAAATACTTTCAATATGATGCTCAAAGGGTGTCAAACGAAGTGCAATTTTAGTCATATAACATTTTAAGCAAAGCCTAAAATACGCTATTGAATTCAAAATATTTGCATAATTTTGCTATTCGTCTGACACCAACGTTTGAAACCTTCCTTTCCGTCTTATCTTTGGAGGGGCTTTCTTCAAATAAAAAGAGGTATTTACGATTGCGGGCTTGGTGGGCCGGCAATGATTCACGACGAAAGAAGCCTATTGCGATGTCTGTGATTGAGCGAGAAAATATTTTAGCTTTAGGAGAATTATTGGATGAAACAAATTCTAATGATTTGATAATGAAAGCAGAAATTTACAGAGAAGCAGAGGATTTTGAGAAAGCGAAGGCATTGCTAGAAAAAATAGAAACGACAGATTTAGTAAAGGCTGTTGCATTTATGAAAAAACATATCGAGCAAAAAGATCCTTTCGTAAGGAAGTTAGTTTTCGAATAAAAAATCCAATGGGGCCATGAGAGAGTAGTTACTCAAAAACCCCATTGGATAATCTATAACTTCGTAAAGCATCTTTCGACTCTTTATCGGGGTCCCCTGAGAAAACGGAATATATAGTACGTTAAGAGTATATGCCGAAAAGGTATTGGGAATCTATAAACCTAAAGTTATGACGCTCGTGCAGGTGTAATCTGAATATGCAGTCCTAAAGAATGCACCACTTTAGCAATCGTATCAAAACGAGGTTTTGAGCCAGGAGAAAATGTTTTATAAAGGCTTTCTCGTCCTAATCCACTCTCTTGTGCAATTTGACTCATACCACGCGCTTTAGCAATATGACCAATAGCACGGATCAACTCATCCGTGTCACCTTCTTCTAACACTTGAGTCAGGTATTCAGCCATTGCTTCTTCACTGTCTAAATACTGTGTCATATCAAATGGCGTTACTGTTGTTTTCATGGTTATATCTCCTTTGCCATCTCTATGGCTTTATCAATATCACTCTGTTGGGTCGATTTATCGCCACCCATGAGTAAAATAATCAATTCATTTCCGCGCATCGTGTAATAGAGCCTATACCCTGGTCCTAAATCAATACGCATTTTATAAACACTTCCTCCAACGCTTTTTACATCACCCAAATTACCCGTTTCTGCACGCTCTAAACGTTGAGCAATCGTGATACGAGCACGCATATCTTTGAGTTTGGTAAGCCATTGTGAAAATTTATGGGTTTGATGAATGCTATACATAGACGAATAGTATCCACTTAGATACATAATGTCAAGGGGAAATTAAAATCTTTGAATGAGAATAGTTTATGAGTGTTTGCAAAATGAATTTAAGCAAGCTTTAAAGCGCATGGAACAAAAACTCCATTTGTAGGTTTATGCCCTATTAAAATATAATCTAGTGCATCAATCATTTGAGAAAAATTAATATTAGACATAATGTGTCAATAAAATAGTGAATAATACCACCCATAGCTTTTAAAATATCAAGTGTGTTAAAGTAATTTTTATGGGGACTAGAAAAATTGTGGTGATTTACTGGAGAAAAAAATGCAATACATAAGCCATGTTAAATGACACTAACACAAGCAAAAGTGTCCTTGTTGGAATTAAAAGCAAAGGGTATATGGTCGCTTGAAACAACTCAAAAAGCTTTCTCTTTATCACTTGCCATCTTTAATAAGCGCAAAGCAGAGTCTTTTCGTGAGATGCATATAAATTTGCTCCATAACCTCTTTATTGAAACAGTATTAAAATCCGATCAAAAAAGATGCATTGAAGTCTTTACGCAATTCAAAGAAGTGTGGGACATAATTTTTTATTTTGATACTCGTTTGTTGTATATAGCGATTATGCTAAAAAACGAGTTGTTAAGCAGTCAAGAACTTCAAAACCTAATCATAGAAGATTATATTGAACCACACAACAAGCCCAATGAATATAAGCGCATCATCGACACTCTTCAAAACAATAATTATTTGGACATGAGCATCGAGATATTACATGCTCAATTACTTCGCTCGATTGCTTCTTGTAAAAAAATCTCTAAACGTGTAAGCCAGTGCTGGAAAATATTTTTGTACTCAAGTGATGTTGAATACATTCTAAAGCTGAGTGAAAATCCACACATTAGCAAAAGCTACAGAACGATGCTTATTGTTCATGCTGCCAACATTGTTGCAAAAACCAATTTAGAAGAAGCCATTGAGCTTTTATCTCAGATTGAACCAACACGATATTCTTATGAATTAGAAAAGTTCCACTATACAATTGCGTGCGATTACGCTAAAAACAGTGAATTTCAAAAGGCATCTGAGGTTATAAAGCTGGTCAAGGATGCACGGTATCAATATGGTTTTCGAGCTTTTAATGAGGCGTTAGCACGTGATATTGGTGCTATAGAAAAAACCTTACAAGAGATAGAGACCTTGCATCAAGCTCAATTTTTAAATGAAGACACGTATGACGCGATTATTATATGTGTTGCCAATGCCATTGTAGATTTCGCACCTGAGCTTACTCAAAATATGCTCTTAGCACTGCATCAACATTGGATTGACATACTTGAACTTCAAGAAAATATTACGGTCTCATTGGCTCACAAAGATTTAGATAAAGCCTTATGCTACATTGACGAGGTTGAAATAGATGATTTTAAAGTGAATGCTTTAAAGCGTATATTGGTAGATAAGAATGATGCTTTAAGCCTTGAGAAAATGATTCAAAAGGTACAAACATTTGAAAGTCCTGTTGCGCGTTATGAGTTTTTTTATGAGCTACGAATTGTTTATAAAGTGAATTTATTTGAGCAGGTGTATGCGGTTGCACAGTTAATTAAGCCCTACGATGAAATGAGTCTTTAATGATGGAAAATACAATTGTAGAGGATGAAACAATCATAGTAAAAAAATAGAAATTTGCCCACAGCCCACGATTCTATAAAGTGGGTTGTAAAACTCAATGATACAACTCCAAAAGAACTGCTATTATGGTCAATATATGTCTATAGCCTTTTCTATAATTTCAATTGAAAAGCATAAAAAGGTATCAATGCTATCAAAGACTAAATCATTAAGGGGCAATACAATGAGTGGATTTTTTATTTTTTTAGCGGTTGTTACTGTCATTGGTTATGCGATGCAAGAAGAGAAAAAAAACAATGCTTCCTCAAAAACACTTCCTGATGAATTTTTAAAAAGACAGAGTCAAGATAAAAAAGACATCACCATTGTTCGATCCTCAAAAAGCACCGATAGCTATGAAACAAAACAGACCATCAATAACTATTACACACAAAACAATATCTATGTTCAAACAACCACACCCACGTCCAAAGCAAAAGGGACTGACCATACCGCAAAAGTATGGAGAGAATTAGGATACCAGGTTAAAAGAGGAGAATCTTATTCGTATAAGCACTATGGACAAGAGATTTATACTCCCAATCAAGTGGAGAGAATTGGGACACTATCTTACCGAGAACCTCTTCAAATTGGCTATGGATTATCTCAAAATCAAGAAAAAGTAAGGGACCGTTCAGAATTCTGTGTCAATCGGGTAAAATAACAAATACCCAAGGACACAGATATGAAGATAGAAATAGACGTAGAGCAATTTGCTCAAG
>RZYK01000360.1 GCA_009930355.1 Campylobacterota bacterium
TAAACTATTAAATGATTAATAGATACAATCTTGCAAAATTATTAACTTAAGGAAAAGTGTAATGGGTGAAATTTTTACATTTTTAGGTCTTATTAACCATTCTCACGATTTTATCTTTGTTTCCCATGTTATTTTGGTTGCATTGATTAGTCTTGGTTTGGCAAAAATGGCAACATCAAAAATGCAATTGGTTCCAAGTGGTATCCAAAATGTTATGGAAGCTTATTTGGAAGCGGTGTTGAATATGGGTAAGGGCGTTTTGGGCGAAGAGTTGGCACGTAAATATTTGCCATTGGTTGCGACCCTTGGTTTTATGGTCTTCCTTTCAAACTTTATTGGAATTATCCCAGGTTTTGAAGCACCAACGAGCAACCTGAATATGACATTAACATTGGCGTGTATTGTATTTGTTTATTATCATTTTGAGGGTATTAGAGCTAATGGTGTTATTCACTACTTTGGACACTTTATGGGACCAGTAAAGCTTTTGGCACCCTTGATGTTTCCTATTGAGATTGTTTCACATTTTTCTCGTCTCGTTTCTTTGTCTTTTCGTCTTTTTGGAAATATTAAAGGAGATGACCTTTTCTTAGCAGTTGTTTTAATGCTTGCACCATGGATTGCACCATTACCCGCATATGTTTTGTTAACATTTTCAGGGTTATTGCAAACATTTATTTTTATGATTTTGACATACGTTTATCTTGCAGGTGCTGTTTTAATCAGTGAAGAGCACTAAGAAAGATTAAAACGTGTTGATAGAGAAAATGCGTTTTGAAAAAATTCTCAGTTTATTGCAAGGTGCTTCTTTAGCGCTTGCAATTGCTGGGGGTAGTTATACTTTTTTTACTTTTTTGCCTTTTGGCATAATTCTTGCTCTTATTGTTGGACTCTTTTTCTTTCTTTTTGGTTCATTTTTCTTTATTATGTTTGAAATGGCTCAATATCAAATAGATAAGATGGATGAACTTAAAAAACAAACATACCTTTTAGAAAAACTCTCACAGAATGATCAAAAGCTATCTTATCACTGATCCTTTTTTTTATACATCTGATCCCAAAACAGTATTAAAAAAACTTTTACATGTAAAGATGAAGTATTGCCCTGATTATATTTGTCTAAGAGACAAGCAGAGTTTAAATTATCCTTTATTGGCTCAAAGCGTTCTAGACTCTTCTCTTAAAGATACAAAAACAAAACTTTTTTTGCATACTGATTTTAAATTAGCTTTTGAATTGGGATGTGATGGTGTACATCTTCCATCAAATGCTTTAGGTATGATTGAAAAAGCTAAAGATTTAGGTTTAGACGTTATAGTAAGTACACATACATTAGCAGAAATAATGGAAGCAGAAAAACGAGGCGCAGATGCGATTACGTTTAGTCCAATTTTTGCAACACCCAACAAAGGAAAACCGCTAGGTTTAGAGAAGTTGAAAGAAATAAATGATAAAATCCAGATCCAATGTTTTGCGCTTGGTGGCATTATAAACGAGGAACACGTGAAGGCTTGTGAAAGCGTTGGTGTATATGGTTTTGCCTCAATTCGCTTTTTTATAGATTAATTCCAAAGGCTATTTATGCAATTTGAAGTTGTGATTGGACTTGAAGTTCATGCTCAGTTAAAT
>RZYK01000361.1 GCA_009930355.1 Campylobacterota bacterium
ATTTTTAGAGTTATTTTTCGTGATTTTATTCAAACAAAACTATTAGGTATTCGTAGAAGTATCCAAAATAAACAGCAAGAGCCTAAAGAAAATTCTCTTTTAAAACGTATTCTTGCCATTTTAATTTGGGCTATTCTAGCATTCATTGCTGCTTCGAATTTCTTATGGTATTTTATTCCTCCAGAAGATTTTTTTGCTTACTTACAAGACCCTCTTGAGCACAGTGTTATGTATGGTTTTCTTATTGGAATTACATCCTTTTTAATTTACGATGTTGTCGCTCTTAAAGAGAATTTTTGTGTCTATATTTGTCCCTATTCACGCATCCAATCTGCTTTGTTTGATGAACATACCATTCAAACCATTTATAATGAAAAACGTGGCGGACAAATTTATAATGCTCAAGGAATAAAACTTAGCAATAAACCGCCTTTGGAGAGTGATGATTGTACAGGATGCGAAGCTTGTGTAAGAGTTTGTCCTACACATATTGACATACGAAAAGGAATGCAATTAGAATGTATCAACTGTCTTGAATGCGCAGATGCATGTACTTCCGTCATGTCAAAGATGGGAAAACCTTCCTTAATTACGTGGACAAGTTCTATGGAAATTGAAAAAAATAAAAAAACGAATTACTTCCGTTTTAGAACTATTGCCTATATGGTTGCATTAAGTTTAGTTCTGGTTGGATTGTTTGTCATGGGAAGTCAGAAAGAGTATATGTTGCTCAATATCAATCGAACCAGCCAACTTTATAAAATGTCTTCAGATCACAAAACGGTTGAAAATGTTTATACATTTTTATTCCAAAATACAGATTCAAAAGATCATTCCTACTATTTTGAACTCTCAAATTCAGAGCTTAAAATTGAAAAACCAACTGAACCATTCATGCTGAAAGCGGGACAAAAAGTCAACAAAATTGTCATTCTCTCCTCATCTGCGAATAAACTGAGTGATGAGACAAAGAATTTACCAGTGATAATTAAAGCGTTTGCAGTAGATGAAAAAGAGAAAATTTTGGTAGAAAGAAAAACAATTTTTATATATCCAAAGAAGAGTGAAATAAAACCTTAGAGAAGAGTAGGGTGATGGTTAATCTAACCATCACCTCAATGTATTAAAGTTACAGTGCTGCTTTTGCTTGTTTTACAACAACTGCAAAGGCTTCAGGGTCATTCATCGCCATATCTGCAAGAATCTTTCTATCTAAATCAATATTGGCTTTATTTAGAGCATTAATGAAACGTGAGTAACTAATATCATTTAGTCTACATGCTGCATTGATACGTGTAATCCAAAGTCTTCTAAAATCTCTTTTCTTTTGTCTTCGATCACGAAATGCATAAACCAAACTTCTCTCTAATTGCTCTTTCGCTTTTCTAAAGTGTTTTCTTCTTCCACTAAAGAAGCCTCTTGCCATCTTTAAAATTTTCTTGTGACGTCTTCTTCTGACGATACCTGTTTTTACTCTTGCCATGGTGTCTCCTTGACCAAATAAATCAATGTCGGTGTCCCACAAGGGAACTTGCCCTCAAAAGAGGGGAACATTACATGTAGGGTGAATGACTCTTGTCAAAAACTCTTTTTAAATTACGCTTTACAAAGCATTAATTTAACGGA
>RZYK01000362.1 GCA_009930355.1 Campylobacterota bacterium
GATGGTCGTTATGGTGAGCTTTTAATAACACCAGGATGCGGTTCAAAATATCCGTGTTCTCAAGAAACACTGGATAACAAACTCAATTTTATTAAAATGCAAGGCAATGATGTTTATAAAATTGCCGTTAAAACTTTAACCAATGATGTCATTGATATTTTAGAAAAGAATAAAGTGAGTGTTGCAGAAGTGGACCATTTTATTCCGCATCAAGCTAATATGCGTATTATTGAAGCAGTTCGTACGAAATTAAATTTTCCACTTGAAAAAACAGTTTTAACGGTAGCCAAATATGGAAATACTTCAGCCGCTTCTATTCCTATGGCAATGAATGACGCATATGAAGAGGGGCGTATCAAAAAAGGTGATTTAATGTTGTTAGATACCTTTGGCGGTGGTTTTACATGGGCAAGTGCTTTGGTGAGGTTTGGTGGTAATTAAAGTTTAAAAGATTACATGTAAACATAGTTTTTTATGTTTACATGTAAAGAATATTTATAAAATTTTATGAAGCGTTGTTGCTCTACTCATCCACGCTTCCAACCCTTCCCAATTTTCTTCCTCAATCATCTTTTTTGATTTATTGAGCTCTTTTTCAAAAATTTCAATCGATTTCAAAACATTGTTTTTGTTTTGCTTAAAAATATCTGACCACATTTGTGGTGAACTTTTCGCAACCCTACTCATATCACGAAAACCTCCTGCTGCAAGCAATAAAATACTTTTAGGATCTTCTTGCCCCATAACACTATTGGCTAATGCATAACTAAGTGCATGAGGGAGATGAGAAATAAATGCTGCATGAGCATCGTGTGAGATGGGATCCATAAAAACAATTTTCATCCCAATGTGTGAAAAAATTTGAATGGCTCTATTTTTGTGTAAATCTCCACTCTGATCTGTATCGCATAAAACAACAACTTTATCGTGATAGAGATTTTGAATGGCAGCACTTGGTCCAAACTTTTCTGTTCCTGTCATAGGATGAGCAGCAATAAAGTTGTGTTTAATTTTTTCAGGAACAGATGCAACAATTTCAGCTTTAGTACTTCCTAAATCAATAATTGTTGTATGCGCTGAGATGTCTTGTAGCTCTTGGAGGGCTTTTATGATTCCGCCAACAGGGATGGCTAAGAAAATAACATCACACGCTTTAATCTCAGAAAAAGAGACAATTTCATGGACTAAATTTAATTTTAGTGCTTCTTCGCAGTGACTGAGATTGTGATCAAATCCAACAACCTTTGAGACTAATTTTGTATTTTGAAGGGCTAATCCTAAAGAGCCACCCATTAATCCTAATCCTACAATACCAATGATCATTTTGTTCCTTTTTAAACCCGTCCTAAGCTAGCAAAAAGCTATCAATACCTTTAATGGGCGCTTAATTCTAGAGATGGTATTATATTTTAAAATATCTAAAAATCATATTCTATTATTAGGGTTAACCAGAATGAAAAAAATAACTGCTTTGTCTCTTATTGTTGCAACATCTTTGTATGCAGTACCGTTAAAAAGTCTTCAATTTAATGGTTTAATCCGTCTCTCTCCAGAAATGGCTTCAGAAATGATTGACATGAAAGTGGGCGATTCTGTTGATATGGAAAAGATTGATAAAGC
>RZYK01000087.1 GCA_009930355.1 Campylobacterota bacterium
TGCGACTTCAGGCATATTTGAAATCGTTATCATTCGTTTAGAGAGGAGGGTTAATGCCAAAAGAGGTAAGGCAGCGTTTTTAGCCCCTGAAATAGAGACTGTTCCATCTAATTTTTGCTTTCCCTGAATCGCTAAATAATACATCATAATATGTTTTCCCTTGTTGCGTATATAAAAGATAAGCATTGTAGTTAAAAAATAATTAAAATTTCTATGAATTTTGCTAAAATACAATTCAGATGATTATGAGGAATATGGATGCTTTTAGAAAATTTTTTGCAAGAAACACGTTATTTGTCCGTTGTGCATCTCTATTTCCACGAACAAAAACTGATTTTTTTTGAACAAGCAAAAAAGAAGTATCCCCATTTTATTTCGTTTGACATAGAAAAAGACATTAAAACATTTTTGGGTGCAGATATTTTATTGATTGAAATAGGCGACACAACTAAGGAGAAATTAAAACAGCTCGTAAGCATTTTTACCAAACACAAACCCGTCATCTCTTACCTTTTTGCCAACGATGTTGAAAATAAGCTTCTTTTGAAATTTTCTCTACATTTTGGATGTACTGATGTTTTGCCACTCATCAATCAGGAAAAATTACTTCATGCTATTTTTACAAAAAATCCCAATAAACTTGATGAAAAACTGTATCTGTTTCAAAAAACTGAATTAGAGAAAAAAATAGAACAATTTTTTCCTTTTTTCCTTTTTCATGGTACCCATCTTGCTTATGCAAATGCGAAAGCCCAAAGACTGTATGAAACCAACGATCTTTCATTAATAGAATCAAAAATTCATCTGGATGAAGAGTTATACAATGCCCTTGAAACGAGTGAAGATACCCAAGGGAGTATTACTTTAAATGAAACGTCTTACCTCTGCATTATTAAATGCTTTCCAAAAAGTAATGAAAAAATTTTAACCCTTATTAGTGATATTCCTGAGACACAAACATGTTATGATGCACCAACCATTCTTAATCGTTTTGATTTTATCGATAAGCTCAAAGACCGTCTTGCGCAGCAAAGTGTTACGCATACAGCAATTTCACTGATTTTTATTAATATTTCAAACCTTGACAAACTCTCAAAAACATTCAAAAGTTTAGCACTTCACGATGCATTTAAAAATCTATTAAATACCTTTTTTCATTTGCTAGAAGAGGATCAAGAACTCATTCAATGGAGCCCAAATCTTTATATTTTTATGGCAGAAAAACGAGGATTTGAGCATGCGTGTGAACAAGCAAAACACATTCAAAAAGAACTTTTTAAGACGAATATTCATGAAAAAATAACCCCTGTCATTTCTACATCTGCTATGAATGTCAAAGCATATGATCTTAACAGTGTTATTGAGTATATTGAAAAAATCAATACACAAACCCTTTTGCCCCATGATATGACAAAAATTGATTATTATGAAGTAGATTATCTCGAAAATATTATTGATGAAAATGACCAGATTGCTTATTTGATGCACAATTGTGTCAATAATAAAATCCCCATTAAGCTATTGAATATCTACAAAGGTCTTTGTATTAACACAACTTCAAACATCCTTAAAATTTCTGGCGATAGTTATCATATTTCATGCGAAAATTTACAAGGCTATGCCATGCAGCTAGAAGGAGAAACGGTGCTTCAAGCCCCAAATTTCCCTAAAGATATCAGGGCAGAAATTTCATTTTTAGATATCAAACGCTCTTTTGCTGTTATTAAAAATCTCTCTTTTTTAACTAACAGTGCCAACAGCCGCCAACACACGAGGGTTCAAACCAGCTTTCGCACACCTATTTTAATTAAATATTCACATCGTTCTTCCGCACAAGGCGAAATTATTGATATATCCGTAAATTCGATTGCTATGAAAATCAAAAAAATCTTTCGAGAAGAAGAGCTGAGAAATAACACCGTACATCTCAATTTTTCACTCCCCAATGACACAGGAGAATACGGTTATGTCATTATGGATATTAATGCGACAGTAACCTATATTACACAAGTCGATGAAGAGCATACCAAAATTGTTGTTATGCTAGGAGATCTTCCAAAACCCTACGACGAATATCTTTTACATTACATGTACACAAGACAAAAAGAACTGATATTTGAGATAAAAAGAGCAACAAAAGCCTACAATTAGAAGGCTTTCAATCTTTACATGTAAAACTAGAGGTGGTTAATAATACTTGCATTATAGGCTGCGCCAAACCCATTATCAATGTTGACTACACTCACACCACTGGCACAGCTATTCAGCATTGAAAGCAGTGCCGCAACCCCTCCAAAACTAGCCCCATAACCTACACTCGTAGGAACGGCGATAACGGGTTTATCGACAAGCCCTCCAATGACGCTTGCCAGAGCACCTTCCATTCCCGCAATCACAATGACCACTTTAGCCCTTTGAATCATCTCTAAATGTGCAAATAAGCGATGAATTCCTGCCACACCCACATCAACAATTTTTCGTACATCATTGCCTAAAATCAAAGCGGTTTCATAAGCTTCTTCAACCACATACAAATCAGAAGTACCAGCAGCCACAATAGCAATATAACTTGAAGGCTTAGAGAGTATCTCTTTTTCAATAGTTATAGTCCGCCCCATTGCATTGTAACGTGCATCAGCAGCAACGGTTAAAACAGCTTCATACGCTTTTTCACTCGCACGTGTAATTAAAATATTATTCCCTTTTTCCAAAAGTTTCTGCGTAATACACACAATTTGTTCAGGCAGTTTACTCTCTCCATAAATCACTTCAGGATAGCCTTGACGAATACCTCGATGGTGATCAATTTTTGCAAAACCAAGATCCTCAAAGGGAAGCGCTTTCATCTTTTGCAAAGCGTCTGCCACACTGATATTTCCATCTCTAAGTGATTCTAATAATTTTTCGATACTCTGTCCACACATTTACATCCCTTTTGTGCTACATTCGTAGCGATATCCTTCTAAATCCAACGTTACATGTAAAAAACCAAATGCCTTCAGTGTCGCTACAATACTCTCATATTTTTCATCATTCAATAAACGAAGTGAATCCTCTTTTGACATTTCAATACGTGCCATTTTATTTTCATAGCGTACACGTATTTTTGCATACGTTTCTGCAATAAGATACGCTTCTGCACGCTCAACCATGCTTAAAGCCTCTTCTTCAATAAAAACATTATGTGCAAATCGTGTCAATAAACACGCATACGAAGGCTTATTCCACGTCTTCAGTCCAAGCTCTTTAGATAAAATGCGAATTTCATCTTTACGTAATCCTACTTCCAAAAGAGGTGTTGCAATACCAAGCTGTTCAAGCGCTTTCCTACCAGGTCGATACTCCATTGTGTCATCTACATTGCTGCCCTCTGCCACAACACAAAAACCTCTCTCTTTGGCAAAAGTATTTAAAGAAGAGAAGAGGGCATGTTTGCAAACATAACATCTGTTTTCTGGATTGGTTTGAATCGCTTCTATCCAAGGTTTTGGCAGAATCAAATGCTTTGCTCCAATTTCATCCGCAATACATCGAGCATCGTCTATTTCCCACTTTGCGCTGTAAGGTGTTTGAAGGGTAATGGCTAAAACATTTTCACCCAAAATATCATACGCCATCTTAAGCAAAAAACTACTATCTACACCTCCTGAAAAAGCAACAATCATTCTCTCATAAGAGGCTAAAATAGCTTTTAGTTTTTCATATTTTGCATACATCACCGTTCTCATTCATCTTTTGTGCAACACTTTCATAGACTCTAGTAATCGGAACATTATGTAACAAAGCTGCGTGCTTACATGTCTCAAATTCTGCTTTGTATTTCAGCATTTTTCCTTCATAAAAACTGCATTTCACCTCAATCGCACCATAAGGAGTTTCTACGACCTTTATCATCCGATCTAACGCAATTTTATCTACAACATAGCGCCTAAGACCAATAGAGCTGGTCTCTTCAAAAATAAGCCGCTTAGCGTCATCTTCCTTTTCTAAAGAGACCAGCACACAAAGTTTCATTCCTAAACGATTTTTCTTCGTCGTAATCGCTGTGGTATAAACATCTTTGACCCCTATAGCAAAAAGACGTTCTTGAACATATGCCAAAATCTCAGGATTCATATCATCAACATTGGTTTCTAAAACAATTTCTGTATCACTGCTCGTTGTCTCATCCATTTCACCCAAAAAAATACGTAAAACATTAGGAATTTTAAAATCTTTATGCCCAATACCATAGCCAATTTTATTAATTTTAAAAGAAGGTTGTTCTTCAAAAAGATCCACATTAGCTTTAATAATAGCCGCGCCTGTGGGCGTTGTGGTTTCAAAACCAACCCGTCCTAATGTCACAGGAACATCGTTTAAAATTTCAATTGTAGCAGGAGCAGGAACAGGAAAAGTACCATGTGCACACGTTATAAAGCCTCCACCTAATTCAATTTTAGATGCAATAATTTTCTTTACATGTAATGCCTCTAAACAAATCGCAGCACCAACAATATCGACAATAGAATCTATCGCACCCACTTCATGAAATCCCACTTCATGAGGCTTCTTACCATGAATCTTTCCTTCAGCCACCGCAACCAACCAAAACATTTTCAAACTTCGCTCTTTGATAGCCTCGCTAAGCGTACTGGCTAAAATAAGTGACTCAATATCAGCATATGTTCTATGGGTATGGTCATGTCCATGATGATGGCAAGAATGAGGATGCGTATGCCACATGCCCTCATAAGAATGTTCTTGACTCACCAATTTAACGCTAACACGTGTACCACAAATACCCATTTTACTGCTTTGAGAAATTTCAAGCGAAAAATGCTTATCCAAAGAGAGTTTAGAGAGTTCTTCTTTCAAATATTTTGCATCAAC
Organism: Campylobacterota bacterium; assembly: GCA_009930355.1. Lineage (GTDB taxonomy): Bacteria > Campylobacterota > Campylobacteria > Campylobacterales > Sulfurospirillaceae > Sulfurospirillum. Next base: position 4,873 of record RZYK01000087.1, read on the forward strand.
GCCCAAATCCAGTAATGCCCCTAGATTCATATCGCCGCTAATCCCACTAAAACAATCATAATAAAGAACTCTCATAAAAATCCTTATTGAGCTACTTTTGGCACGGTAATGGAGCCAAAAGGAAGCACGATGATGCTGCTGGCATCTTTGCCTTTTTCTTTAATCGCATCAGCAAGCGCTACATGTAAATCATGGTAGGGTTTTAAATGCACTGCTTTCATCTCTTCATCACTCAGCTCACTCACCGCCCAACTCTGCGCCCAAAGGTTAATCTCCGCCATCTTTGCCGCTTTATGGTAGCCTAGTTTATAGCCACATTTGATTTTATTGAGGACTTCTTGTGCGCAGGAAGCTGAGCTCATGAGTTTAAAAAACCCTTCCTCGCCAATGCCCGTTCGGCATTTTGCGACCATGATAAGAATGCCATTCTCTTTTAAAGCAAGTTTGCCATTGTCCAGTGCTTTTTGAGACTGATACAAATCAATGTCCATAGGGTAGGGTGCAACAGAAATTACAATATCTGCTTTTTGTGGAATATCCACACAAAAGACTTCATCGGCTTTGTCAATTGCGGCATAAAATGAATCACTCAAATCACCCGCACGAACAGCGCAAATATCGTGGTCACTGTCCAAAACGGTCATAATCGCAAAGACATCAATGTGTGTTAAAACTTTCATAGCATCCATCATATCTTCATGCACAGGATTGCCTTGAAGGCTGAGGGCTTGCGCATTGGGATGAAGGGCCAAAAGGTGATTTTGCTGGATGGTATCGTAAGCGGCAACGCCTGGTAAAAAGGCTTTTCTTCCTCCTGTATACCCTGCAAAATAATGTGGCTCAACCGAGCCAATGGCACACACTTTTTTTGCCTCTGCTACGATTTTATTAAGGTACATTTCTGTTCCATTACTTGATTTTTCAAGATACACCATCTCATCGTTTCTAGAGTCATGACTCCATAAACGATTTTTTACATGTAAATCTTCATAAATCTCTTTACCCAAAATAAAATGCCACTCTTCTTCTGTTGGTGCTCTATGACACCCTGTTGCGACAATAAAATAGATATCCTTATCTTTAATCTTTGGATAAATACGTGCCAGTACCTTTCGTGTAGGCGTAGGGCGAGTACCATCATTCACAATGAAAACGATTCTTTCATTGGTGTCAATAAAATGATCAAAACTCTCTTTGCCTAAAGGCTTAGCAAGCGCTTCATCAATCGCTTTATTGTAATCAATTTTGGCAACACTGTTTGGATTGTAAACACCAATGAGTTGTTTATCATCAATGTCTAATTCAAACTTTTCATCTTTCCCATAGCCGACTATTACTTTCATACATTATCCTTTATCACCGATGTGGCAGCTTATAACACGTCTTGTCCTCAAGACACCTTTTAATTTATACAAAATATTTAATATTTTATCACCGATTATCTTTTTTTAAACTTCCTATTTGCAGTAAAAAAGTACCAAAAAGAAAGAAATGATTTTAAAAGAACACCCAAAAGGAATGATTCCTTTTGGGTTAATTTGATAGGAGCTTATTCAAAAATTTCGTATTGTGCACGACCTATTTTATAAAGGTCAGCACCAAAGGTATCGTTAATAACGGTGAGTGGAAAATCAACCACTTCAAGTCTACGAATGGCTTCAGGGCCCAATTCTGGGTAGGCAATGACTTCAGCACTTTTAATTTGACGTGCAAGTAGGGCACCAGCTCCTCCTGTTGCACCAAAATAAATGGCTTTAGATTTGACACACGCATCAATGACATCTTGATTACGTTTACCTTTACCAATCATACCTCTAAGACCTTGCTCATTAATCAATTTTGGAGAGTAAGAATCCATTCTATATGATGTTGTTGGCCCCGCACTACCGATTGGGTCACCTGGCTTTGGAGGGGTTGGTCCTACGAAATAAATCACCGCACCTTTCATATCAAAAGGAAGTTCTTTTCCCTCGTCCAAAAGGTCAACCAATTTTTTATGTGCAGCGTCACGTGCTGTATAGACAACGCCTGTTAAATAGACAATATCGCCTGCTTTTAATTGTACTACATCTGCTTCATTAAGTGGTGCTGTTAAATGATAAGTTTTGCTCATTGTATTCTCCTTATAACTTATAACGTGATGTGCATGTGGCGTGAACTGTGGCATTGAACATTAACACTCACAGGTAAACTCGCAATATGGCAAGGATTTTTCTCGATGTGAACACCAAGAACAGTATTTGTTCCACCCATACCCATTGCACCGATGCCTAAGTTATTTAGAAGAACCATTAATTCATCTTCCATACCTTGAAGGACTGGATCTGGATTTTTACTACCTAAATCTCTAAAAAGTGCATGTTTAGAAGAGATAACCGCTTTCTCAAATGTTCCACCAATACCAACGCCTACCGTTAATGGAGGACATGGATTTGGACCTGCGTCCGAAATCACTTGTTTTACGTACTCAATAATGCCTTTTCTACCTTTTGCAGGAGGGAATACGGTTGCACGAGAAACGTTTTCTGATCCACCGCCTTTTGCAGCGTATTCAATTTCAATTTTATCGCCCTCTACAATATCAAAGTGAATGATAGCTGGCAAGTTATAACCCACTTCATCTTTAAGATTTGCTCGTGTGTCCCAATGACAGGTAGATGCTCTTAAATAACCCTCTTTGTACCCTTGCTCTGTTCCCTCGTTGATTGCTTTTTTAAGGCTTCCACCAACAACTTTAACATCCTCTCCGACTTTAACAAAGAAAACTGCTAATCCTGTGTCTTGACACAAAGGTCTTGCTTCGTTTTTAGCAATATCAGCATTTTCCAAAATTTGTTTTAAGACTTGTTTACATACTTCACTTTTTTCAGTGTCGTATGCATCCTGCATCGCTTTGTAAGAATCTTTTGGCAAATTCGTTGCACTGTAAAGAATCATATCCTTTACGCTCTTAACGATCTCTTCGTACTTGATTTCTCTCATTTTTCCTCTCCGAAAAAGTTGGTTTTGGTCACAC
>RZYK01000363.1 GCA_009930355.1 Campylobacterota bacterium
GCATCGCCACCCATGCCTGAGATGTAACGCACGACTCTTTCCACATCAATGTTATCATCGTGTGGCATTTTTAAAATCTCTTCTATAAAAAAACGTCTGGCTTGCATATCGAGTTTGGGTACTTCAATGCAAATATCCAAACGCCCTGTTTTGATTAAAGCATCAGGAATATCATCTTTTTGAGCGATGCTCACAATGGTAAATAAAGGCGTTTCAAAACTTTGCGTTAAGGCATCTAGCTCTTCAATCACAGGGGCAACATTCATCGTTGAAATAACCTCACTAGTAATTCCTTGCACATCAATATCTTCTAAAATCACAATGGCAGGTGCAGAACTGTACGCTTGGGCATACGCTTTATGAATTTTTGCGCCATCAAACAAATTCGCATCCCGAAGGACAATGTAGGGCATATCGGCTTCATGTGCAAAGGCACGAGCGAGAAGTTTCTTTCCCATTCCAGCAGGTCCGTATAAAATCATCCCTTTGGGTGGAAGCATCGAGAAGTGTTTTAAGCGTTCTGGCTCTTTAAAAAGGGTTAGCACCTCACGCAACGCCTCTTTTACCCGCTCTTGCCCCGCAATATCTTGAAACGTCACTTCTGAAATACACAGAGCATCTTGCGTGTTTACATGTAACTGCTCTTTGGTATAAAAGGCATGTTTAAGCGTATAGTTCGCTTGATTTCCTTTTACATGTAAAGACCATTCCAGACGAATGCGCCACTGCTGTTTGCCAATTTTTTTGAGCAAAAGAGGCTGATTGCTCAGGGCATCCCGCACAAATGCTTTAGCTTTTAACGAGACAGTGTACGTTATATGCGTCACCTTTGGGCGTTGTTTTAAAAGCGTATAGACCCCATTAAAAAGCGTCTCTGGAAGCTTGGTTTGAATGTAACGTGCATTTAGACAAGGTGCTAAAGAGAGTGTGAGCAAGGAGATAAAGGTGTCAATATTTTTATACTCCATCTGCACGCCACTTTGCTGGTTAAACTGGTAAGAAAGTGTATGCAAACTGTGTGCACCAATTTTAATCAAAGCGGTTAAACTCAAAGGATTAAAAGGAATTAAAGCGCCTTCGTTGAGTAAAGAGAGGAGCTTAGCGTTAAAAACCCGTTCTTTGTTGCCATTAAAACTCATCTCTTCTTGGGCTAAACGCTCCATGACAAAGGTGTGTGCTTGCAAGGGATCTTGACGAAAAAGTGTCTGCAAATCGGCACGTTTAAGCAAAGCACTTAAACGGGTGGTACTCATCACAACCACAACCTCTGAAAAATCAACAGTGCTTGGCTTGGCCTCAGAAAAGAGCATAGAAAGCGCTAGTTGTACCTGCGTGTCGGCTTTGTCGATGTCTTCGAAGAAGAGCAAAGATTTTGGATGCGCCTGCACAAACGCTACAACATCGTTTTCTATAGTCGAGGAAAAAGGCTGTTCCGTGCTAAAAGCGTCATTGTACTGATCCATCTGAAATGCTTGGAAAGTCTCAAGCCTCTCATCTGCCTTCACGAGTAACTCTGCCATATAACGCTTACCACAATTTGGCACACCCATAAAGGTCAACAACGCTCTAATTTTTGAGTGAAAAAAAGGCATTTTAATCAAATGTTTTGAGACCAT
>RZYK01000364.1 GCA_009930355.1 Campylobacterota bacterium
GGTAAAAAAATCTTAGAAAAATGGCTCTCAAACCACTCAAGACTAAAGACCACAGATTGTGGCTCAATTCCAAGCAGATAACATCCTGTGATATATTCAATATAGTACATAAAAGGCATTGTTAATGGGTTACTCAACCAAACCATTAAAAGAGCAAGAGGAACATTAAATTTTAAAAAGAACATCATTCCTACAACAGCTACCATCTGAAAAGGCATAGGAATCAACGCAATAAATATTCCAATAAAAAGTGCCCTCGTTACCATTTTTCGATTAATAAAAAGGTACTCTCTTTGAATACGATACTTTTGAATAAATTGTTCAAATCGCTGCGATGTTGCATGTGTTTTGAAAATTTTTCTCATTCTATATTCCCCAAATAGCCTTATGGATGAGAGGCCTGACACACAATATCACCTAATTTTGCGCCTACCGCATTTGCCACGACATGACATTTAACTTTAAAAAGAAAGAAAATAGGCAAACCTTTCGTTTCGCCCAAACACTCATAATTTCCCATCCCTTTGGCAATAATACATTCTGCTTTATAAAAAATACTCCGAGCATGATCATTCATTAACTCCAAAGCAAGACCGGGTGTAGGTACCCCGCTGTCTACAATTATTGCAACTTCATCCATTTTCGAGGCAAATGCATCTTTATATGTAAGATCATTAATAATTGGTCGACCTCGTACAAAATAATACACAACAATATGAGGATAAAGTTTTTTAATCGTTTGAATGTAGAGTTTGTCAAAAATCTCTTCGCCCGCATTATCGGCTAAATAAACTAATGTTGTTGTGGTTTCAAGTTTTTGACGTAAAGAAGAGACCTCATCAATAGCAAAGGGCGTATGATAAATTTTTTCCAATTCTTCTTCTAAATCATAAAGCATAACAGCCGCTAAATCAATCACATTCCCAGCCACCGCTGTTTTTGTAGCAACCAGAAAGATATCCTCTGCTTTTTCAAGATGCGATTGACAAAGGAGAATAAATGCCTGAGCTTTTTGAGATGATTCTTTTTTAAATTGCGCATACAAATCTTCAACTTCCAAAATTTCTGCAATCGCTTCATACAATGGTGCGGCATTATTAGGAGGTGTTTGATTCATATCAAATGTCTTAATCATCGCTTTGGCCAAAGCATCAATAGCACCTGCTTTTTCAGCATTTACATGTAAAAGATGACAAACTCGTTTACTTTGATCATAAATACAGTCTAAACAACGTTCTTGAATTTTCATGAAAATCTTTTAAAAAGGATGTGGGGAGTAAAAAAGAAGGAAGGAAGTAACACATTTGATGTTACTCCCCCAAAAAGTATTATTTTCTAAGTTCTCTAATTTTTGCAGCTTTACCACGTCTATCTCTAAGATAGAAAAGTTTTGCACGTCTTACTACACCACGTCTTACTACAACAATTTCATCAATACTGTCTGAGTAGATTGGGAAAATTCTCTCAACACCCACACTGTTTGCGCTGATTTTTCTTACCATAAAAGTCTCGCCAGTACCAGAACCTCGTCTAGCAATACACATACCTTCAAAATTTTGAATACGTTGTTTATCGCCTTCAACAATTTTTACAGCAACTCTTACT
>RZYK01000088.1 GCA_009930355.1 Campylobacterota bacterium
ATGATATACAAGCGGGAATAGACTCTTTGGATGATTTAAGTGAAAATCTTATCAAAAAAGCTTTTGGGGAAGAGTGTGCTGAAGAAGAAAAAAGTGTTGTTGCCTTAGCGAGCCCTTGTCAGCAAGAAGAAGAGATAGAAGTTATCCGTGGTGAAATTGAGAAAAGTATTTCTAGAAGCATTTCAAGTTTTGCACAAAGTGATATTTTACGAGAAGCACTGAGGGGAATGCGTATTAATATTTCTATTTCATTTGATGAAAATGAGGCAAAGTGAAAGGAAATCTTCTTGTTATCTCTGGACCTAGCGGTTCAGGAAAAAGTTCTTTAATGAAAGAAATTTTGTTGGAAATTGAAGATGCTTATTTTTCTATTTCAAGTACAACACGAGTGATACGTGAAGGTGAAGAAGATGGTGTCAATTATTATTTTATCTCAAAAGAAGAGTTTGAAAGAGATATTGATGCAGGATTCTTTTTAGAATGGGCAAAAGTCCATGATAATTATTATGGCACATCTCTCAAGCCTATTTTAAAAGAACTTCAAAAAGGTAGGTTGGTCATTTGCGATATTGATGTGCAAGGACATAAAATTGCTCAAGAGAAGTTTGGGCATTTAATTACTTCCGTTTTTGTCACAACTCCTGATCAAAAAAGTTTACAAGAACGTTTGATTAAACGAGGAACTGATAGCCATGAAGTTATTGAGAAACGTTTAGATAACGCAGTTTCTGAGATGACCTGCATTGGCGAATACGATTATGTATTGGTCAATGATGATTTTAAAGAGGCATCAAAAGATTTATTGGCTATTGCACATGCTTCAAGACGAAAAATGTCTTTAATGGATACGAGCGAATTTATTAGTAGATGGGCTAATATTGAATAAATTTCTTTATTTTGGTTTATAAAAAAATGCTATAATGAGCGCTCTTAAAGATTACATGTAAAAATATTAAAGGAGAAAAGATGGGTCCAAGTGTTCAGCAGTTGCTGATTATTTTATTGATTGTTGTATTGCTTTTTGGAGCAAAAAAAATTCCCGAACTTGCTAAAGGGTTAGGCTCTGGTATTAAAAATTTTAAAAAAGCAGTTAAGGAAGATGAAGAGTCAACTGAAAATGTTGAAAAAGTTGAAGCGAAAGAGACAAAATCAGAAGCGACTGCAACAACCACTTCAGCAGATGATAAAAAATCTGTATAAGGTTTAGTATTGAAAAAATCGGTTATTCGTGCTATTACAGAAAAGTTACAAAGAGAATTTGTTTTAGAAAAACCTGCGAATCTTTTTTTTGGTCATTATGCTACTCCTATTGCTTTTTCATTAGCGAAAGAGTTAAAAAAATCTCCTATTGCTATTGCTGAAGAGATCTGTGCACAATTTGATACGGGGGACATCTTTAAAGAGGTCACTCCTATTAAAGGGTATATCAATTTTAAATTGAGTGAGCATTTCTTAGATCAGTATGCTACTTGGGCTATTCAAAATGAGTCACTTTTTGGAAAAGATGAGAACCATGAATCTATTTTGTTGGAGTATGTGAGTGCTAATCCCACAGGACCTTTGCATATTGGACATGCAAGAGGTGCGGTGATTGGTGATGCGCTTGCTCGTATTGGTCAACATTTAGGCTATCACATTACAACAGAGTATTATGTTAATGATGCGGGAAATCAGGTTGACCTTTTGGGGCTTTCAATTTATTTATCAGGACGCGAGAACATTTTAGGTTTACATGTAACGTGGCCAGAAGAGTTTTATCGTGGTGAGTATATTGTTGATTTAGCGCATGTCGCTAAAGCGGAGCTTGGAAGTATCATTTTTGAGGATGAAGCTAATATCGCTGTGCTCTCTGCGTGGGGCAAAGACAAAATGTTGGAACTCATTAAGTCTAATCTTGCTGATGTTGGCATTTATTTTGAGCAGTTTGTCAGTGAAAAATCACTTTATGATAGATGGGATGAGAGTTTTACTAAGCTTCAAGAACATCAAAAAACCTATGAAGATGGCGGTAAAGTTTGGATTCGCTCTACTGAATTAGGGGATGAAAAAGATCGTGTAGTTGTGCGAGAAGATGGCAGACCTACCTATTTAGCAGGCGATATTATTTACCATGATAATAAATTTCAACGAAATTATGACAAATACATTAATATTTGGGGTGCTGATCATCATGGCTACATCACGAGGGTGAAAGCTGCGATTAACTTTTTGGGGTATGATGAATCAAAACTAGAGGTCTTACTTGCTCAGATGGTTTCACTTTTAAAAGGCGGTGAGCCTTATAAAATGAGCAAACGTGCGGGAAATTTTATTTTGATGAGTGATGTTGTGAGTGAAGTGGGTAGTGATGCTTTACGTTTTGTCTTTTTAAGTAAAAAATCTGACACACATCTTGAATTTGATGTGGATGTTTTTAAACAAGAAGATAGCAATAACCCTATTTTTTATATCAATTATGCTCATGCACGTATTAATCAAATTTTTGCAAAAGCTGGAAAAAACATTGCAGATGTTCAAAATGTTGCTCTTGAAAACATGAGTGAAGAAGCACAAAATCTTCTTTTCAGTGCCTTGTTGCTTCCTGAAGTTTTAGAGGATGCGTTTCATTCAAGACAGGTTCAAAAAGTAACAGAATACCTCAAAAACCTTGCAGCTTCCTTGCATAAATTTTACAATGAAAATCGTGTTGTAGGAAGTGCGGAAGAGGAGAAATTTTTAAAACTTTTTGCGGTTGTTGCACTTTCTCTTCGTGTGGGTATGAAATTAATAGGCATTACAGCCAAAGAGAGAATGTAGAGTTTTTTTGTGAGAAAATCGCCTCTTCTTTTTTCTTTTATACCCTTTCTTATGAAACATCCAAAACTTTTTATAATGGCTCTCCTTTTAGGAGGGCTTTCGTATACGTATGAGTTTTTTATTGCTAGAGATACCATGGTCTTTCAAGGAATTCCAAAAGCAACAGAAAACAGCTGGAAAACCTTTACACGTATCTTTCGTAATGATGCGTATATGGTTGGTTATTCTGATTTTAGAAGTAATCCTTTATGGGTTGTTTATAAATTAACACCCTCTCAAAAAAACGCAGCACATTTAAAGCGCCCAGAGAGCTTCAAGTCTGATTGGCGAAATCTTGGTTTGATTAGTACATCGGATTATACGAATAGCGGGTATGATAGAGGGCACATGGCTCCCAATCGAGCCATTGCACGACTCTATGGCAAAAAAGCGCAAGAAGAAACATTTTTAATGACCAACATTTCCCCTCAAAAACCTTCGCTCAATCAAAAACTGTGGCAAGAGTTAGAAGCACTAGAATTTGAAGAGTTTACACAAAAATTTAAACAGGTATGGGTTTATACGGGGCCTCTGTTTCATGGAGATACAAGACATCTTAACCATTCATATTGGGTTGAAATTCCTGATGCTTTTTATAAAATTTATGTTGGAATTAGAGAAGATGGAACTTTGAGTACACTAGCGTTTATTATGCCTCAAAATGTTAAAGCCAATATGCCTCTTAAAAAATTTATTGTGAATATTGATACCGTTGAAAAGCAAAGTGGATTTGATTTTTTACATGCATTAGATGATGTATTGGAACACAAGCTTGAAGAAGAAATTGTTTTAAAAGATTGGCTTTAGAATCTTTACATGTAAAGATTAAAAGTGTTTTGGAATATTTTTATGTCTTTAAGCTTGCATCGTACAGTTTGATACAGTTTCTTCCACTATTTTTAGCGTGGTAAAGTGCAATATCCGCTTGTTTAAAGGCTTCTTGAAAGTCTTTTGCTTGATGGGGGAAGAGATTGACCCCCACGGAAATAGTGATCTGTATAGAAGCTTCTTCTGAAATACTAAAGGCTGTCTTTTGAATGGCGTTAAAAATACGCTCAATGACATTAAGGGCAATAAGATGATTGGCATTTTTATCAATTTTAGCCAAAATTAAAAATTCTTCTCCTCCATAACGAATAACAATGTCATTGTCCTTACGAATGGTTTGTAAAAGGGTATGACCAATTTGCGTTAAAATTTTATCTCCAACATCGTGACCATAGGTGTCGTTTATTTTCTTAAAATAATCAATATCTAACGCTGCTAAAACATATTCATTGAGGTTGATAAGTGATTCATATTTTTGAAGGTAGTTGCGATTGTAAACACTGGTAAGTTTGTCTGTAAAAGCACTCTTTTTAATGGAACTAAACCGCTTGGTTTGGATAATAACAAAGATAAGTACAAGTGCGATAACGCCCATGATTCCAAAAATACCATTTTGAATGGTTTGAATAATATGATTAATTTCTTGAATTTTATTGATAGAAAAATCAATCGCCAAAATTAGCTCTACCTCACCGTGATTTAAGATGGGGATTAAATAGCTCATAGAGAGTTGATGCAAGAGAGTATGGTGAATAACAAGAGGTTCTTTTGTGTGATAAATTTCTAGCCATTCAGGTCCTTCCACATCAAACTTTTGATCAAGAAAGGACTTCTCTTCTTCAAAAGAAGCGTCTCCTAAAAAACGAAAAATGCCACGTTCATCTCGGTAAAGAAGGTAAGCATATTTAATATGAGGGGTTACCAAAACATTTAAATGCTCTTCAACTCTTTTTTGGAGAAAATGGTATTTTTTTAAGGCTTCTGGATAGCTTACATTCCCTTTTAAAAGGTTTTCTATAGTGCGTGCGCTGTTATGCGTGATTGAAAAAATATCTGACGTAGAGATCTCAAAAATCTTTGTCTCAATACGCTTTTCAAGTTGTATTGTTGCAAAAAAAATGGAAAGCAAAATAGATACGATGAGCACCAAAGGAGCGAAAAGGTAAAAGCTATTTTGACGCATTAGAAATTCTCAATAAATTGGTGAAAATTTTGAGGCAGTGTCATAGCTTTTTCCTCAAGTCTTTTTTGACTAAAAACAATATTGGGGCGACTTTTATTCCAAAAAAGTGCTCCAAAGAAGTGTTTGTTGGAGAGTAGTTTTCGGTAATTATTGGTAAAGAAGAGACGTTTTTTAGTCGAAGGACAAGGAGGCATCTCTTCGGTTTTATTGATAAAGATAAAATTGGCTTTTTCACACTCCTGTGTTAGTGTAAAATAGTTTGTATAGACTTTTTCTTCCATGCTAGAGATATTGGGAATAAAGAGTGTAATGTCCTCTTTTAAAGAGGCGGAAGCAATTTCATAAATAATTTTTGCTTCTAACTCAATTTCTTTACTGTAAGGTTGGACTAGAAACGTGTAGTGTTCCGCATAGCAAAGATGCAAGAGGGTTAGACTTAAGTAAAGTGCTTTCATTAAAAGACCCATTTAAATGAAAAAGTGATGCTTCTATCGTTATCATCTAGGGCAAAAGCATTGCTTCCAAAATTGGTAAAGTAGAGTGATTGTGTTGATTTGTTTAAAATATTGGAAGCTTTAAGGCTGTAACTTAAATCTTTTGTCACATGATACGTTGCTCCTAAACTCACATCAAAACTATCAGGAATATCAAGTCCTAAATAATCATAACCGTTCCTATAAATAAGAGAAGTAAAGTAGTCAAATTTTTGATAACCGCCCATCAATTTGATAAATCCACCTTTGGTGGAATTATTGATTTGTTCGCTTAGTGTGGATGTGTAGTAGTTTAAATGGAGTTTGTCTCGTTTGGAGAAGGAGTATTCATAATCAAAAATAAGTCCATCGGTTTTAATGGTATGGTCTATATTAACAAAGCCAATAGGTGTTTGATAGAGAAAATCATCAATTTCTACATGATCAAAGGTGAGACCAAATTTTGAGTTTCCTTCTGTATAAACCGCTTCAAGCGTATAGAAATTGTAGCGCTGAGATTTAAGATTTACAGCGTTCTTTTTTGTATAATCTACGTTATAAAACGAAGGGGGTAGCGCTGTTTGAGTATAGAATGCTTTAAATCCAAAATGGGGTGTGGGTGTATAAATGGCACCAATACGTAAAAGCTTTTCATCGGTATCTTTAAGATACGCATTGCGGTCATAATAATCAATTTTTGCGTTCGCAACTACGAGTAAATCTTCTTTGAGCTGATAGCTCTCTTGAAGCAATACTGAAGAGATGGTTTCTCGTTTAAAGCTATTGTAATGGTCTATTTCATTTGTTTGGTTTAGGAAATTGGTGCTTTTTCTTTTTAAAACATCATACGTTTTATGTTTCACGTTGAGCGCTAGAATCAAGGCGTTTTTATCACTTTCAAACGATTTTGAAACATACGCATTGCTCTTGGTAAAACGCAAATCTTCTTCAAAATTTTTAGGAATACTCCATGGCATACTCAGCGTGATTAACGGGGTAATATTAATGCCCTGATCGTTTATTTCTTCATAGCTTCGCTCATTGACATCAAATGAAAAATTGGCTTTGAGGGATTTATCTTCCAACAAAAAGTGTGTGTAATTGAGAAAAAAATCTTTTGAGATATTCTCTCCATCGTTGGGTGTGGCATCGAGTGCAAGTCCTGTATAGTTCCCTTTTGTAATATCTGTGTATCCTAAATTGATTTTGCTTGTTTCGTTGCTTATATCTGCAAAGAGATAATGTTTCGTTCCATTACTCGTCAATTTTTGCTGGTTGTACAGAGTCTTTTTTTTGATCTTTTCTTGATTGGCAAAAAGCAGGTATGACCAGCCATTTTCAAAAATCTGTGAATTCGTGATACTTTGCGAATGTCCCGTTTTAGAGGAAAACCATGTTGCTATTTCTGAGCCATCTTCTTTGAGGGCTGATTTTGTGTAGATACGCACAAAATAGATACCCGTCTCATTCCCAAAAGAGAAGGAACTCTCTCCATAGTAAATTTCGACATGATCGACAAAATCTAGAGGTAAGTCGCTCCAAGAAAGGGAGGTCGATTGGTCATAGCCTGAGCTAATTTCATGGTCATTGATAAAGAAGCGAAAGAAGCCACTGGTGGTTGTTTTAGAACCTGTTAAAGAGTAGTTTGTGAGCCCAAATTGATTGGTGTTGATGTTAAAAAGTGGTAACTCTTTTAAAATATCATTGAGCGTGCGATATTGCATAAGACGAATCTCTTTTTGAGAATAAATCACCACATGCCCGATTTTTTCATTGATGGTTTGCAATGAATTTTCAGCGGTGGATTGGTACTCTTCAAGCAGTGTATCTATGGTATCTGCGAAGAGCAGACGACTCATTAATCCTAGCATTAAAATGGTTCTAAACAAAGGGGTAAATATCCTTACATGTAATTATGAGAACTATGAGTATAGGGAAGAGAAGCTTAAGAGTCTCTATGAGAAAAGAAGACGATGTAATCTAATAAGATAAAGTTTATTTTTTACTGAGACACCGTTTACAAACACCATTCATAACGATAAAACTTTTTTGTATTTGAAAGCCACTTTGGGATGAAATCGTTTCAAAAAGAGCGTTTGTTTCTACAAAGATATCTTCTACCGTATCACATTGAGAACATAAAAGATGAATATGAGGTACTTTTTTAATTTCGTATTTTTGCTTTTGTTGTGGTAATTTAACTTCTTCTAAAATATAAAAGGCAAGTAAATCATTAATATTTCTGTACAACGTGGCTTTAGACATGGTTGGATATTTTTGCAGGATAAGTTCAAAAAGTGTTTCAATGTCAATATGTCCATGCGTATCAATACACTCTAAAATAGCCAAACGCTGATGGGTTGATTTTAAATTGCTTGCTTTTAAAATATCTTTGAATCGTTCCATAGCTAACCTTTACATGTAAAGAAATATTCTATAAAAACATGGCTTAGTCTGTAATTAACAAAATGTA